>NZ_MXQD01000040.1:0-84139 GCF_002165585.1 Paenibacillus sp. MY03
CCGCATAAATGAGGTTATTCAACAGTCTGAGTTTTTCCCCTTATTTAATACGAAGCTATTGATACTTTTTACATCAAGCACGGTTACTTTGGACCACAAGGTCCATCCCTACCTCTATTCCATTTGTTTTTACAGTTTAATTTACTTCATTATTTCACAGTTTATTTTGGTTGAGCAAAGGGCAGAACAGGTGAGTATCGTGGTCGAATGAAGATTTTATACTTCATCGGCTACTCGAGCCACCCATACGGCAAACGAAGCTTAGTTTTATGCTTCATCAAAGGACAAAAGGTGCCGCTAAGATCTGTTAGATTTTTCAATCGTTTTCATCTGAAAAAAAACTTGCTTACTTACTTCCCCAAGTCTTGGGGTTGCAAAATTTCCATAATAAAAACAGTCCCGCAAATGATTCGCTCGCGGGACTGCTCGAAATTTATTTTGCTGTAGCTATTTTTCCTTTTTTTGCTTTTTTGCGATTCAGCACCTCGTAAACGATTGGCACGATGATCAACGTGAGCAGCGTCGAGCTGATCAAGCCGCCGATTACCGTAACCGCCATCCCCTTCGAGATGAGACCGCCGGACTCGAAGCCGAGTGCCAAAGGAAGCAAAGCGCCTACCGTTGCGATCGCCGTCATCAGGATCGGGCGAAGCCGCGTAACGCCGGCCTCGAGCAGCGCTTCGCGTACGGACAAGCCCTCCCGCTCCTTGTTAATAACACGGTCGATCAATACGATCGCGTTCGTCACGACGATGCCGATCAGCATCAATGCGCCAATCATTGCTGTTGCGCTGAGCGTCTCTCCTGCAATCCACAAGGCGACCAGGCCGCCGATAATGGTAAACGGCAAGGAGAACAAAATCGTAAGCGGAGTCAGTCCGCCGCCGAAAGTTAATACAAGCACCAGGTACACGATGGCAACCGCAGCGAGCATCGCGAGGCCCAACTGGGTAAACGTTTCGTTAATTTGTTCCGTTACGCCGCCCATCGTAATCTCGATGTTGCCAGGAAGCTCCATGTTGTCGATTGTCTTCTGAATATCCCTCGAAACGGCGCCAACATCGGAGGAAGCTACCTCTGCGGATACTTCCGTATACACACGATCGTTGAGACGCGTAATCGTATTCGGAGATTCGCCCTCTTCAATCGTGACGACATCTTTAAGGGCGACTTCCGTTCCCATTGGCGTCATGATGGATACATTTTCAAGATCGGACAAGCTGGTGTACGTTTTTTCTTCCGTTTTTACATAGATATTAACATCCTCGCCGTTCACTTCGATTGTCGTCAGCACAGGATTGCTGCGCACGGGGCTAAGCGCCATTGCAACCTGTCCTGCCGTCAATCCATGCTGGCTCAGCTTGTCGCGGTCGGCGACGATACGGTATTGTTCGTACGTCTGCGCCAGACTGGAGTCGATCTTCGTCAACTCGTCATTCTCTTGCAGCTTCGATATCAGTTCGCTTACAACCGGCTCCAGCGCCTTCATGTCGGGACCGAATACTTGCATGGTCACGCCGGATCCGCCGAGTCCGCCGCCGGTGAAGTCTTGCTCCTTCCACTCGCCCTGTCCGCCAAGCTCTTGCAGCATTGGAAGGATTTTTGCTTTCTCTTCGGAGAAGTTTTCAAAATCCTTATCGTAATTGATGTTGAACAATGCTTGTTTGGACGCGCCCGGATTCATCGGATTTGCTCCGCCGACCGCATATTGCAGCACCTTGACGCCTTCGCGTTTCTCAGGCACCAGGAGCGCTTCGGCCTTTAGCGCCAGCTCTTCTACTTGCTCTCTTGTTTCGCCAGGAGCCGGGTTGTAAGTAACGATTACAGCTTTCTGTTCGTCGGCTGGCAGGAAGCTGGTGCCAATGACGGGAACAAGCGCGAAGCTGCCTACAAGCAGCAGAACCGCGATGCCGAACGTGACCAGCTTGTGGTTAAGCGACCAGTTCAATACGCCTTTGTACCATAACGCCAAACGACCAGGCTTATCTTCGTGTCTTTGCTCAGGCTTTAGACCATTGCGGAACATCATATGGGCCATCATTGGCACGACCGTGATCGCAACGATGAGGGATGCGAGCAGGGCGAACACGACGGTAAGCGCGAACGGCATAAATACTTCGCCGACCATGCCGGACACAAAGCCCAGCGGCAAGAATACCGCTACCGTAACGATTGTCGATGCCATGATCGGAACGAACATCTCGCGAGTCGCATCCGCGATAAGCTCCTTGCCGCTCAGCTTCTCGCCGGCAAGCGACATTCGCCGGTAAATATTTTCGATGACGACAATGGAGTCGTCGATAACCCGGCCAATGGCGACGGTAATTGCGCCGAGCGTCATAATGTTAAGCGTAATGTCCATCTGTTTCAGAACAAGCATCGCCATCAGGATAGACAGCGGAATGGATACGATGGAGATAATCGTCGAACGGATGTTGCGCAGGAACAACAGGATGATGACGATAGCGGCAAGCGCGCCGATAATCGCTTTGCTCAGCATCGTGTGAACCGACTCTTCGATCGGCTCGCCTTGGTCGAAGGAATGTTCTACCGTCAATCCATTGATGTCCGCCTGTATGTTCGACATCTCATCCTTAACCAGATTGACGACGTCAACCGTATTGGCATCGGCCGATTTGACGATGCTGACGCCAATGGCATCTTTGCCGTTCGTTCGGGAGATCGATTCCGCCTTGTCCACAACCGTCAAGTCGGCCACATCGCTGAGCTTGACGCCAGGTACAATGATCAGATTGCGAAGATCATCCTCGCTTACGATATTGCCGTCGACCAAAACCGATTTCTCGGATTCGCCGAATTCGAAAATGCCGAGAGGCACGGACATCGCGGAAGCTTGAATTATTCCTTTGACCATCTCTTCGGTCATGCCGATCTCGGCGAGAACTTCCGGCTTGAAGGCAAGCTGGCCTTCTACCACGTTCTGTCCGGAGATCTGAACATCCGCAACGCCCTCAAGTCCTTGAAGCTTCGGAATGACGCTTTCGTTAACCTGTTTGGTCAACTGAGCTAAATCAAGCGAATCATTGGAGATACTAAGCGACAATACGGGAAATGCGTTCAGGCTGATTCGGGATACGGACGGCGTCTGTACGCCTTCCGGGAACCCGATTTCCCCGAGCAGGCTCTTTACTTCTTGCTCCGCTTTTTCCATGTTCGTCTCGTAATCGAATTCGATTACGACGGACGATGCGTTTTCGAAAGACGTCGATGATACGTTGTTTACGCCGGACATGTTCCGCGTACGCTGCTCGATCGGCTTCGTTATCTTGTCCATTACTTCTTCCGGCGCTGCTCCCGGATATACAGTCGTGACGCTGACGATCGGAATCGTAATGTCCGGAATCGTCTCCATCTTCATGCTGGTACCGGCCTGCAAGCCAGTGAACAACACGATAAGCGTGATGATCCATAAAGCGAATTTGTTGTTCAGCGAAAAATGAATAATACTCTTCAACGTCTCCCACTCCTCTGTCTATCGTCAAATCTTGAATCTATAACCAACGCCCCATATCGTCTCGATATATTGCGGGTTGGACGGATCATGTTCGATCTTCTCGCGAAGTCTGCGGATATGGACGGTAACCGTAGCGGCATCGCCGTTGGAATCCAGTCCCCATATGCGCTCGAACAGTTCTTCTTTCTCGAATACGCGGTTGGGATGCGATGCGAGAAGCAGCAACAGCTCGTATTCCTTGGAGGTCAGCATGGTCTCTTTCTCGTGGATGGTAACTCTGCGAGCCGACTTATCGATCAGCAGGCCTCTAATCTGTACGATATTGCCGGGATTGCGTTTATCCGCGGTCAGCCTGTCGAACCTGGCGAGATGAGCTTTGACCCTGGCTACAAGCTCGCTTGGGCTGAAAGGTTTCGTTATATAATCATCTGCCCCGAGTCCAAGACCTCGGATCTTGTCGATATCTTCCTTTTTTGATGTAACCATCAGGATGGGCATATTATGTTTGCCGCGAATTTGACGACAGATCTCATAGCCGTCAACCTTAGGCAGCATGACGTCCAGGATGATAAGATCATGACCGCCTTCCAATGCTCTCTGCAGCCCAACATCGCCGCGGCTTTCGATCTCTACCGAATAGCCGTGGCTTTCCAGGTAATCTCTTTCCAATTCGGCAATGGACTTCTCGTCTTCAATAATCAGGATGTTTTTCATAGTTCGTTCACCGCCTTTATTGCTGGCAGCTTCAGGCAAAATATCGCTCCGCCCTCCGCCGCGTTCTCAGCCCATACAGTGCCTCCGTGTCCTTCTACGATCTGCTTTACGATGGCTAGTCCAAGCCCGTTGCCTCCCGTCTCGGAATTACGGGATTGCTCCGCGCGGTAGAAACCTTCGAATATATGAGGCAAATCCTCTTCTTCGATTCCAGGACCCGTGTCCTGGAAGGTGATAAGTGCATCTCCTTCGGACTTTTGTACCGTAACGACGATAGTAGCCTCGCTCCGTTCGGACTGCTGATTCATATACTTGATTCCATTGGACAAGATGTTGGCAAACACCCGGTTCAGCTTGTCCGGATCGGCTGCCACCAGCAGTCCCGCCTGCATCGCCTTATTATGAAGCTGAAGTACGATGCCATCCTTCTCGAGCTCGAAGCGCTGCTCCTCGAGATAGTCATCCACGTATCTCGCGATATCCACCGTCTTGAAGTCGTAAACCACCTTCTGCAAATCCAGTTTGGAGAACAGGAACAGCTCGTCGATCAAGTGATCCATCTCCGACGCTTTGCGGTAGATCGTACCCATATAGCGGCTTCGCTTTTCATCCGTATTGGCGATTCCATCCATGATCCCTTCGACATATCCTTTAATTGCGGATATCGGCGTTTTTAGATCATGCGAAATATGGGATAGCAGCAGCTTGCGGTTCTCTTCATATTGAAGGCTTTGGTCAATGGAATGCTTTAGCCTCGCCCGCATTTCTTCGAAGGCGGCACCAAGCTGGGCTACTTCGTCTCCGCTGCCCGCTTTCTTCTTGAACATTCTTCTTCTGGGAGAGACCGGCTCTGCCAGATTGCCTTCCTTGATCTGCAGTGCTGCAGACCGGAGCGACTGAAGCGGCTTGATAATGCTTCGGGATACGAAGTAGGTGAGCAGCATGCTTGACAGCACGATCGACAACAACATAAGAATCATCGTCAGGGGATGCCAGAAGAACGGAATTTGTTCTACCCGATAGAGCAACAGCGCTTTTCCTTCTCCCCCATCCGGGTACTGAAAGTCGAGCTCATGAGATGTAAACCGATAATTGTGGAAAAATAATCTTTCGTTAGGCTCATCCGCAAGTTTTTGCCAATCCTCTCCTTCCGATAACGAGCTCAGAAAGGGAGAAACATCGGTAACCTTGTCATCCTTGGAAATAATGAGGCCCGCCCACTGCTCGCTAAGCCGCTCCTGCAGATCCGTCAGGAAGTCCGGATTCTGAAGCTGACCCGTGTCTTCCCGAAGCACATACATGAGTTCACCATAAACCAAGGCCTGGTTGAAATTTTCGTCTTGCTTCACCTCTGTCAGATCCCTAATGTCCTGCTTGCCGCTGCTGGCGAATATGATCATGATGAACAATATTAACAGGATGACCGGGACGACGGCCATCGCCAGATAAGACATATACAGTTTCAAGCGAATGGACATGCATCACGCTCCGTTCCCCAGTTAGGATGTTTCATCTATCGTTTATCATAAAGGCTAATTCTAAACGAAATTGTAATCAAATATTACAAATTTATTACGTTACGAAAGTTATTTCAAACTGCCGATCCGGTCGACTGGCCAAATTCGGAACACCGCCTTGCCCTCCAAGCTGGATAGCGCGACAGGTCCGAAGTCGCGGCTGTCCTGGCTTCTTTCTCGATTATCGCCTAATACAAGCACATGTCCGGCCGGAACGGCGAAGGGTACATCCAGACTGCCCGGAAACGTCTCGCCTTTCGCGTAAGGCTCCTCAAGCCTGACTCCGTCCACGAATACAGCTCCATCAACGATGTCTACCGTTTGACCTTCCAGCGCGATGACTCTCTTTACAAGACGAAGCTCATGCTCAGGTCCGTTAATGATGACGATATCCCCTTGCTTCGGCTCGCTTACACGGTACGACCACTTATCTTCGATCAGCCGTTCTCCTTCGACGAGCGTATTTTGCATGGACACGTTATGTACTTCCGTCTGGGCATAAGCGTATGTCTGAAACAACATGGCCAAAGTAATTGCAATGCCTAACGATAAAGTCCAGTCTCTCAGCTCTTTCATCCCATTGCTCGTCCACCCGCGATTACCGGATTCGAGCTTTTCCTTGTTATTTTCCATTTGCATGTCTCTCCTCAAGTTTCGAATGATTGCGCGATACGGCGAATATGCCCAAAACCTATACGTTATACGAAAGTCGTTGGCGAAAGTTTCCTGTTCTGGGCAGTCTATCGTTTGGAAATGACAAAAAACAGTCCCGGGCAAGCAATAGCAAGCCGGAGACTGCTTATTTCAATTTTGTAAAATTTGTTATTCTTCCGAAGGAAACCAAATCCGGTATCGCCCGCTTAGCGCCAGCATCGCGAACAGATACAAACAATTGTCGTAATAGCGGCGGTCGCCCGTTCTTACGGAAGTTTCCCACAGAAGCCTGACGTTGTCCTCGGCATGCGGTCCGTCCGCGGCAAGCGACGCGGCGGCATTGGAGGCCAGCAAGCCGACGGGATGCAATGCCTTCTCCTCGAAAGGTTCTCCGTTAATCCGGTACCTGCGGTAATCCTCCGGCCGTTTGTCTGCGAAGAAGGACTGTATGCGATTTGCAAGACTCCGCTGCCTCTCGTCCTTTCGGAACCACTCCCAGTCCAAACCGATATTCGCCGCGACGCGGTAAGCATCGCTAAAAAAATGTCCATAGCCGCGCGTATCGTTCGGCGTTCCGTCATAATAGGCATACTCCGGCGTCAGTCCCGTTTCGGGATGACTCGCAAGCTGGATATAATCCCGGCTTGCCGAAGCAGCCTCTTCCCAGAAGCTTCGGTCTTCGGGGTAAGCCCATAACGCGAACAGCTCGTAAAAGTGGGGCAAATGATAGGACGGATCCGAGAACTCGACCTCCGGCACGAACTTGATCAGCTTGTTGTCTTGGTTCCACATCGGATACCCGGTTCCGTCCTCGCCTTGATGGATGCATGTGCGCAACAGATCGCGAGCCTGCTTGCCATAATCATAAGGAGCTTCGCCATCCCCCCATCGGTGGGATGCGAACAGCAGCGCCAAGGCGAAATATTCTTCCCCGTCAGGCGCCGGCCCGTTCGACAATCGCGTCCCGTCGGGCTTGCACGACCAGGCGAAATACCCCTTATGAACCCCTTCCTTCATATACATGAAGGAGTACGTCCAATTCCATATTCGGTCGAATATATCCTTGCGTCCGTACTGCACCGCCATCATCATGCCATATGACATGCCTTCCGATCGCACGTCCAGGTTTCCCGTATCCAGCAAATAGCCTTGCGTCTCGCCCATCGGATAATAGATTCGCGTCTCTTCGTTCTCGCCGAACAGCGCTTCCCAGGCTTCCGCCAGCCTATTATCGACTTCTTGCGGCTCATACCCGCATTCCGCGAACAAATCGCGGTAGTTGCCCGTGTAATAAGCGCCTTGTCGTTCAGTCATCCTGTTAAGCCTCCCGTCACTTGTCGCCGGATATCTCCGTCAGCCCTATTGCTCCCTCAGCCCTTCACTCCGCCCACCATCATCCCTTTGACGAAATACTTCTGCAGGAACGGATACACCATGATGATCGGGAGAGAAGCGACAATCGTCATTGTGGCGCGTATGGAGAACGGCGTAACCCCCGAGCCTTGCTGGCCTACGTTGGCGAACCCGTCGCTTGCCGATTTCGACGTCATCGATGCGTTGGAATTTTGCAATATTTTCTGCAGTTCGTATTGCAAGGTGCTTAATTCGACATTGGACGAGTTGTACAAAAACACGTCAAACCATTGATTCCATTGATAGACGCCGCTGAAGAGCGCCACGGTTGCCAGCACCGGCGTGCTGAGCGGCAGCACGATGCTGAAGAAGTTGCGGTACTCGCCCGCTCCGTCGATACGGGCAGATTCCAGTATGCTCTCCGGCAGACCTTCTATGAAGGATCGTATGATGATGAGGTTGAATACGCCGATCAAGCCTGGGAAGATATAAACCCAGAAGCTGTCGATCAATCCCAAATCCCGGATAAGCAAGAAGTTCGGGATAAGCCCTCCGTTAATATACATCGTCAGAATGAATGCGATCGTCACGAATTTCCGCAGCACGAACTCTTGTCTGCTTACGGTATACGCCACCATCGCGGAGCAGAACACTGTCAGGACGGTGCCGATAACGGTACGCAAGATGGAGATCATCGTGGCATGGAAGATCGTCGCTTCTCCCAGCACGTATTTGTAATTCTCAATCGTCCATATCCGCGGCAGAAGATAGATGCCTCCGCGAATCGAATCGTTGGCGTTGTTCAGAGACACGGCCAGCGTATTGAGGAACGGGTACAATGTCACGACCATCAGCAGCGTAAGGAAGATAAAGTTGCCGTATTCGAACATGCGGTCGCCAAGCGACATCGGCCTTCTGCTCCGTTTTTTGAATCCCTTGATTGTCATTCCGGCCATCCGGCTCCCTCCTTCTAATACAATCTGGCTTCGCCCAGCCTCTTCGCGATGTTGTTCGCGGCGAACAACAGGATGAAGCTGACGATCGTCTTGAACATTCCCGCCGCGATGGAGAGCGAGAAGTTGCTTTGCGCAATGCCGTATTTCAATACGAAAATATCAAGATTCTCAGAAAAGTCCACGTTCATTCCGTTGCCCAGCAAATATTGCGGCTCGAAGCCGGATTCCATCAGGTAGCCGATATTCATAATGAGCAAGACGACGATGACGGGCTTGATGCCCGGAAGCGTCACATGCCACATCCTCTTGAACCGGCCCGCACCGTCCATCTCCGCCGCCTCGTATTGGGCGGGGTCGATCATCGTCATGGCGGCAAGGTAGACGATCGTATTCCAGCCAACGTCCTTCCACACTGTCCCGGCGCCGAAGATGCTCCAGAAGTATTCCGGAATGCCAAGGAACAATATTTCCTCCTTGATCCATCCCGCTTTCATCAACAGCTCGTTAATGATGCCGTCGGGCGATAAAGTCGTCTGGATGATCCCGGCCGCGACTACCCACGAAATGAAGTGCGGCAAATAACTGACCGTTTGCACCAGTCGCTTGAACGCGACTTGCCTTAGCTCGTTCAACAGGAGCGCCAATGTAATCGCGGTTGCGAATCCCAGCACCAGATTGATGCCGCTCATCGCGAGCGTGTTCCGAAGAACCCGCAGGAATCTCTCGTCTTCGAACAAGAAGCGGAAGTGCTGAAGCCCTACCCATTCCTGATCCCAGAAACCAAGCGCCGGCTTGTACTTCTGGAATGCGATCGTCCAACCCCATAGCGGCACGTATTTGAAAATGAACAACCAAATCAGGAACGGGACGGACATGACAATAAGCGGATGTTGTCTGCCTAGTTTAATGAGGAACGATTTGATGCCAGACGGCGGTTTGCTTGGTACCGTCCCGGATGCCAAGCCCGCAGCGTGTTTCTCCATCCTGTCTCTCTCCTTCCGGCTTTGCATGGTAATTCGGACGCGCGAGAGGCCGAGCCCGCGCGGCAGGCGTCAGGTCGGCCTCTCCAAGCATCGCCATAAATATCGCCTCGATTACTTGGCGGCTTCGATCAGCTTCTTCACTTCGGTAGTAACGAACGCCTCGTAATCAGCCGTGTCCAACTTGCCGAATTCGCCCAAATATTCGTTCCAGATGCCTTCGAACTCGGCTGGCTTGGCGAGAACGAGTTTAGGGAAATACTTTTTGACGATTTCCGTCTTCTTCGTTTCGTAAATTTGCGGAGCGGAGCCCTGCTCCTTCGGAATGCCCCAAGCCGGAAACCACGGGCGATCGTCCGGAGCGGCGAACATTTCCGCATATGTCTGAGCGCCGTATTTATCCAGAATGACTTTATCCGCATCGGTAAGGTCCATCTGGAATACTTCAGGCTGCAGACCAGGCGCAAAAGCGTTGCCGTTCGCTAGCGTGGAGTTCGTGCCGTATTGCGGCCAGTTCCAATCATAGTATTTGAAGCCGAATTTCTCGCGGAACGCTTCATCGATTTTTTTGATCTGCTCAGCGGTGCGGTAGTACCTTCCGTTTGCATCCACTTCGTAAGTTTCTCCCACAATTCCCCAGCTTTTCAGCGTTTGGTTTTCCTCCGTCAGCAGGTTGTCAAGGTATTTGATGATTCTTTCCGGATCTTTGGCGCTGACGGTAATGCCCATGCCGCGGTTTTTCACGAAGCCTGGAGGATCCAGGTATTGATCCTTCTGCCCGTCGAAGGTAACCGGCAACGGGAAATACACGAAGTCGTCTTTGGCCGGATCCGCTTTGGCCGCATCCTTGAGCACGTTCTGCGCGTTGGCGATCTGCCAGCCGTAATCGAAGAATCCGATCACCTTGCCAGAGGACAGCTTCGCCAGATATTGGTCATAATTGTCGACGAACGAAGCTTTGTCGAACAGGCCTTCCGCATTTAATTTATTCAGCTCGGAGAGCCATCTTTTGGTCGAGTCCGCAGCGGAATAGGTTTTGGCCTCGAACGTGTTCATATCCACGATGACCTCGCCGTCGTTCGGGAACCCTTCCAGATGCATCGGCGGGTTGGAGGTCGCGAAGAATCTCCAGTCGTGCGTCAGAGCCACGAATCCCGTCAAGTCTTCTCCGCTATGCTTGGACGCGTAATCGCGGATCAGATTGAAGTATTCGTCCAACGTCTTAATCTTCGGATAACCCGCTTCCTTCAGCACCCGGCGCTGGACCCAGAAGGCGCCTTGATTAATGTTGGGATCCGGCACGTATTCGCCGACTACGTTAGAGAACGGCAGGAAATAAATTTTGCCGTCTTCCGCTTTCATTTGATTAAAGTAAGGTCCATATACGCGCTTGATGTTCGGACCGTGCTTCTCGATCAGATCCGTTAAATCGATGAAGGCTCCCGCTCCGAGAATCTCGTCAATCGCGGCATCCGGAATCATCACGTCCGGGTACTTGTTGGAGGCAATCATCGTTCCGATTTTGGTATTGAGATCGCCAACCAAATTTTCGATTTTAAAATTTACGCCGGTCTGATCCTCCAGCATTTTGCCGATCGTCGTTTCGTTCGTATTAATGTCCTTGGCGGCACCGGCGCCATTGAAGTACGTAAATGTCACCTTATCCAGCGGCTTCTCCGTTTCCGTCGCCTGTCCGCCCGCATTGTTTGTCGGCGCTTTGGTCGGTTCCGACTTCGAATTGCCATCCGAACAAGCCGATGCGACGAGCGAGGTTAACGTAAGTACGCTTACTGCCGATACGAGAAATCGTTTCTTCATCGTGTTGCCCCCTGTACGAATATTTGAAAGCACTTTCATTGTAACTTCGAAGGGGAGCGCTGATGACCCCCATAACTTTAGTTCCTACTATAAAAATCTTAGAAATTTTCGGTGCTGAAAACCGAACTTTTTGAACTCGCACTTAGAAGTTCATGCTTCGTGCTACCGGAATTCCGATACGCACGGATGTTCCATGCCCGGCTTCGCTGTCTATGTCGAACTGGAACTCTTGGCCGTAGATGAGCTTAAGCCGATAAATAACATTTTGAACGCCGATTCGCTCGCCAAGCTCCTCCTCCTCCGCCAGATAGGAGCGTATTTTGTCCATCTGCTCCGGTGGCATGCCGCCGCCGTTGTCCTGGATGGAGAAGTGCACCATCCCCTCTTCCGAATGAATGCGAAGATCGATATGGCCGCCTTTTTTCACTTGCTCTACGCCATGAATACAGGCATTTTCGACAAAAGGCAAATAAACAAATTTGGGGATAAGCAGCTCCCCGGCAGCAGAGTCGACGTCAAGATCGAAGGTCAGGCGATCGCCGAACCGGTATTGTTGAATTTCCAGGAAGCAGTTGACGAACTCCAGCTCCTCTCTAACTGTAACCATATCGCGCTTCCAAGTTAAGGCGCTGCGGAACAGCTTGGCCATGTTATGAATGATTTTAGCCGTTTCCGTTTCTTTTTTGATGACGCTCCGCATTCGGATCGTCTCCAGCGCATTGAACAGGAAATGCGGGTTGATCTGGCTTTGCAGCGCGTTGAGCTGCGCCTTGCGCCGCTCCAGCTCCAGGCTCTTCTGCCGGATGTCGGCGACGTAGACATCGTTGATCAGACTCCGGATCTGCAGCGTCATCCGATTGAATTCGCCCGTCAACTGGCCAATCTCGTCGTTGCTCTCCTCCTGATGCATCGTATCGAAGTGCTGATTTTTTACCCGCTTCATATAACGGAGAATATTGCCCAGCCTGGCCGTAATGGATCTGGCAATCCAGCCGATAATGAGCGTAGGCACGATTAGATTGATGCCGGACATCCAATACACGAACTCCCGGGACTTGCGCAGCTCGCTGAAAATGTCCTTCTCCGATACGACCGCGATCATCTGCCAATCGCCCAGCAGGCTGCCCGCCGGGTAGCTTGTCCGAAGAAGCACCGAATCCGACGGAAACCGAAGCTGGTCGAATGGTTGACGAACGGTGAACCAATCCGTTTCCGTATTGTTGGAATAGGCTACTTCGCCTTCTCCGTTAACGAGGTATACATTTCCTTGCACGTTCAGATTGGAGAAGATCGTATGAATCGAAGACATCTTGAGCTCGATTTTGAGCACCTTCTCCCAATTGTTTAACGAGTCAAAATAATTCATTCTTCGCACCAGGCTAAACGTGTCCACGGCGACGCCTTCGCCGCTGGCAACAAGCAGATCCTCGCGCGGCGAACGAACGAAAGCGGTTGCATTCGATGACGGGCCGCCTAATGCAAGGTACCACTCGCTTTCCTTGATCTCGGGAGACAAATATCCGATGCCGCCGGAATGCAGCAGCGTCGGGTTGTCCAGATAGATTTTAATATTCTGCACCGAAGCGTAGATCGGCGTGTAGCTGTTCAGAATGCGGCGAAAGTAGGAATCGTAGGCTTCGATATAGTCGGCCGGCCGTTTATATTCGTTCTCCAGCAGCTCGTTCAGCTTGTTGTCGGTAAAAAATCCGGAGGAGACGTTAATCGCGCCGTCCAGCTCCGTAAGCAGTTGATTTTTTATTTGCTCCAGCGCCCGAGTCGTATCCTCCAGATTCTGCCGCTTTACGTTTTCGCTCGTCACTTGATAGAACACGATGTTCGTGATGAGGATGGGCAGGAATACGCAGAAGATGTACACGATCATCATTTTATTGCGAAGCCTGATATGGTGAATGCCGATCTTGTTTCCGTTTAGCCATTTGGCTATCATCGCCATGCTCCTCCTTCTGTTCAGCGCAAGCTGTTGCGATACTCCGTCGGCGTCATGCGCTCGAGCTTCTCGAATTGCGACACGAAGTATTCGGCATTATTGAAGCCGACCCGTTCCGCGATTTCGTAGACGCGAAGATCAGTCAGCCTGAGCAGCCGCTTCGCTTCGCCGACTCTTAGCTGCAGGACGTAGTCGTTGAAATAGGTGCCGTACGTTTTTTTGAACAACTGTCCGAGATAGACCGGGTTCATATAATATTTCGCCGCGATCGACTTTAAATTAATGTTCGTGGCAAAGTTCGCGTCAATATAACCCTTTATTTTCTGCACGCCGCCTCCCGCCATCTCCTTGCGTTGACGAGCCGCAAGCAGCGAGCATTCCAGCACAAAGCCCTGGATCAGCCGCTTGAGCGTCGCCGCCGTTACGTTGCGGTCATACCAGGAAATCATCGGTTCCCTGTACGTCATTGTCCCTACATCGGCTTCCATGCTTTCTAGCGTCGACAACGCTTCGGATACGAACCGATGAAGGCTGGTCCTCACTGCCTCCGGTACATAACATCGATCCCGGAACTGCAAGAAGATGTCGTCTACCGCCTGCCGGATCGCCGCTTCGTTATTTTCCTCCATGCCTTCCTTTAGACCTTGGAATAACGTATGATCCATGATCATGTACTGCAGAGGCTTGGAGCGCAGCTCCTCATGCAGGAACACGAGTCTCCTCTCGTCCATGTATTTGTACAACATGGCTTCTCTTGCGCTGATATAGGCCTCCTTGAGCTCCGACAGATGCGTTACCGGATGGCCGACAAACACGCAGACGGGAGTTCCGGCCGCCGATTGCAGTCTGACCTGCAGCGACTTGGCAAGTCGCTCTATGGTCCAATGCTCCGGAAGAGACGCCTCTGCCACGACGACCCCCAATCTTCCCCTATGTTCGTAGGTATGAAGCGCGGGCATGGAAGGAGCGATCTCCTTCAGCGTTGCAAGCGTGAGCTCCCGCACGTCCAGGACCGGTGAGCTGCCCGGGTTCAAAAGAGCTTCGTCGCTATCGTTCATTTCCACAAACATATAGTACAGGTGACCGGCCTTCGGAAGCTCCATGGACGCACGCCACCGCTCGGCCTCTTCCACAGAACACTCCCCTTTGATTAAAGCTGCGATTCGTTCGCTGCCGAGCCGATGCTGCTGCTGGTTGGCGGCCGCGGCTTCCAGTTCCAGCTTTTCCTTTAGTTCGAGCAGCGTCGTCTCCATGACCGTCTCGTCGATGGGCTTAAGAATGAAATCGCATACGCCGTATTTGACGGCTTGCTGGGCGTATTTGAATTCGTCGTAACCGCTTACAATAATAAACTTTGTCGGCAGTTGATGGACCTGCACCGCTCTCTGAACGAGGGCGAGACCGTCCATGACAGGCATGCGGATATCCGTAATGACCAGGTCCGGCGGATCCTGGACGATCATCTCCAGGGCGTCTTCTCCATTATCGGATTCGCCGCATACGGTAAACCCGCATTTCTCCCAACCGATCAGCTCCTTCAACCCTTGCCTGAAGTACGCTTCATCATCGACAAGCAGCACACGAAACATAGATTCAGCCTCCCTTTTATACCTCTTGTATATTGCCAATGCGGCTCCCTTCCGCTACCATTGGATATCAGAGAGGAGCTTTCCGACATGACGACGATTAGCGCCGCGCAACGCGGCTTATTTATGACGGTTACCGTCCTGTACTGGACTTCGATGTACATCTATGTTCCTACCCTGTCACCCTATTTAAAAGACAGCGGCTTTTCCCTGCAGTTTATCGGCATCGTACTCGGCAGCTACGGCTTTGTGCAGATGCTCGTCCGTTTCCCGCTGGGAATCCTCTCCGACCGCTGGGGACGCCGCAAGCCTTTCATTTTGCTCGGCATGCTGACCGCCATTGCCAGCTGTCTCTTGTTCCTTGTCCCCGGCTCCTGGATTTGGCCCCTGGCAGGTCGTGTCATTGCCGGCGTGTGCGCATCCACTTGGGTCGCCTTTACGGTCATGTATGCAGGTTACTTCGGCAGCGGCGGCACAAGCCGCGCGATGGGCAACATCAGCCTGATGACCGTTTCCGGCCAGATGCTGGGCATGCTGCTCAGCGGCTGGTTAAACGACGGCTTCAGCTCTTCGGCGCCTTTCGTTCTAGGCGCCGTTGTTGCCGCTGTCGGGCTGGTGCTCGCTTTCCTTCTGCGAGAATCGGATACGAGCGGGCATGCGCAAACGGGGATGTCGTTCGCCCAGATCGCTACTGTCGTACGAAATGCAACATTGCTGCGGGTTTCCTTGTTGTCCGTACTTGCTCATGGCGTATTGTTTATCACCATGTTCGGCTTTACCCCGCTCAAGGCGCAGGAATTTGGAGCGACCGGCACGGAGCTGACGATTCTGGTGTTCTCGTTCATGCTTCCGCACGCCATTGCTTCGTTCAGCAGCCCGGCTTGGCTTGTGCCCCGCTTCGGTTACTGGAGCACGATCGCGTCCGGCTTCATCATCAGCGGCATATGCACCGCGGCCATGGTCCTGGCGCCTTCCATCGAATGGCTTTACGCAACGCAAGCCTTAAACGGTCTGGCGCAAGGACTTCACATGCCGCTTTTGCTCGGCATGGCCATTCGCGATGTCGACAAGTCGGGGAGAGCTACAGCCATGGGCTTGTATCAAGCGTTGTACGCCATCGGGATGTTCTCCGGTCCGTTTCTGGCCGGCTGGCTGAATGAGCAATGGGGCCTCGACAGCGGCTTTCTGTTCGGCGCGTTGCTTGCCGCCGCAGCTTCGGCGCTTGTGTGGCGCTGGTCTTGGGCCGATCGCAGGCGGAGCAGCTTACGCCAGAAGAAGGACTTGCCCTTGAACTAGAATGCGTTGATTATACAACAACACGCCCAACACAGCTATTTCTTTTTCCGACAATCAGGAGGTTTAACCTTATGCGAACGTTATCGACTTCTCGAAGTTTCACAAGCCATCCGCAATTTACCGTATCTTCATCAGACCAATCGAATGAGCCGCGGGGCAGGTCCGAAGAACTTGCGACCCGCCCGCAGCTTGTGCTGGATATCGGCGGCGTGCTTGCCGCCAATCTCTCGCCGAAATTCTGGATGCTTGTCTCGGAGGCTGCCGAAGTGGAACATTCAAAGCTGTACAAAATTTATAAGCAGGAGATCAGTTCGAAATTGTGGAGAGGGGAAATCCTGGAGGAGCAATTTTGGGGATGGCTGCAGGATCAAGCGCCGAAGTTGAGTCCATCGGCAGCGAAGCACACGCTTGCGGGATGTCTGTCTCCGCTTCCGGCGCTTCAACGATTGCCGGAGTGGAGCCGTGCGGCGGACTTGCATATTTTAAGCAATCATTTGTTGTCTTGGGTCGCGCCTCTGTTGCAGCCCGTTCGAAGTTATTTGACCCATATTGTCATCTCGAGCGAACAAAGCTGGAAAAAACCGCAGCGCGAGCTGTTTGCTCACGCCGCGAGTTTATTGCCTTCCCAGTCCAACGTTTTGTTCGTGGACGACCAGCGGGGCAATCTGGATATGGCGGAAACCATGGGATGGGAGGTCGTACTGGCTGATGAAGGCGGCGCATGGATAGAGGAGGCCGATCGCTGGATCCATAATAACTCCGCTATGGACGTCCCCATTTTCGAATCAGCCAAACCTCGTTAAAGCAGCCCACCAACAAAATACAAGATGGAACAGCATCCTATCGCCGCGGCCAGCAGCCAGACATCCGCCCTGCCCGGTTTAAGCTTGAATCCGTACACGGGGTTGCCGCGCGGCCTGTCAAAGCCTCTTGCTTCAAGCGCGCCGGACATCTCTTCCGCTAGCCGGAGCATCGCTCGCAGATATGGCATTAACATGCGATGTATTCGCTTGGCGGGAATGCCGCCGGAAGCCGTCGTTTCTTTGCCCCTCGCCCGGGCAAGCTTGCCGAACCGGCCCCATTCTCTCATCAGCAAGGGGATAAATCGGAAAATAAGCGTCACTAGCAACGTCAGGGAACCAACGGGAACCTTAAGCTTCGACAGCCAGCCAAACGTCTGGTCCAGCGCTCGCTGCAGCCTAAGAGGCGTCATTAGACCGAGTATAGGCATTCCCAGCACCATGACGAACATGAGCTGAAGAAGCCGGATTGCGGTTGTCTCCACTCGCCCCCACTCCAGAGAGAAAGGCTCGAACGACAGGCCGCCGATCAGAATGAGCACGGCCGACAGAATGGCATAACCTCGAATAACGGGCAGCCAGTGACGGAACAGCGGCCAAAACGGTGCGACTGCTGCTGCGACTACAATTGCGGATAAGGTTAACTGGAGCAGGGAATCTTGCAGAAGTAGAATGGTTGACATCAACAGATAAGCGAATACAACCGCTCGCGGATCGAACGTATGCGGTCGTTGCCATGCCGGCCGCGTGCGTTGATTCCCTGCTGCCGCTTCCGTTTCTTGAATAACCTTGCGATTATGAATTTCGGTTTGCCGAGGCGTATTCCCATCATGCTTGGAATTCGTCAGGCGCACAGCCATGTCGCGAGGCGACTCCCGCATCGTCCGCTCATTCGTTGTCGCTGGACGGACGGTCCCTCCCTCCACGACAAGCACGTCGTCCGCCAGCGGGAGAAACGTATCCAGATCATGAGTCACTATAATCACTCCACGACCTTGGGATCGATAGGTTCTCAGAAGCTCGCATAGGATGGCCCTGCCGCCTGCGTCCAGACCAGCCGTCGGTTCATCCAGAAGAAGCCATTCCGGCTCGCAGGCAAGAAGACAAGCAAGCGCAAGCCTGCGCTGCTGCCCGCCGCTTAATGTCCACGGATCCCGCTCCAGCAGTTCGGGTGCCAAACCCGCCGCTTCCAATGCCCCATGTATCTTTCGATCTTTCTCTGACTCATCGTAAGAACCATATGGTTTCAGGGAATAAACGAATTCCTCTCGAACGTTCGATGCGAACCATTGGGATTCCGATTGCTGCATGGAGATTCCGAATCGAAGCAGCGCCTCGCGGTTAAGCGGCTGCCTGCGCTTAGGCAGCCACAACGTTTGACCGCCCAGACAAATATCGCCGCTTGCCGGCTTGCGCAAGCCTGCGATTGTCTCGAGCAGCGTCGACTTGCCCGCTCCGTTGGCGCCGATGATCAGCGTAATTTGACCGGCATGAAATTCGGCATCCACATCATGCAGCAATGGAGTTGCGCGGTCATCCCCCAAAACAGATACGCGCCTAAGCGTCCAATTATCGGTCACCTGCTGCCCACCGCCCCTTGGAGCTTCTCCAGATACAAAGGGATGTCCGGCGCTGGAACGCCCAATACTTCCAGCTCCCAGCCGACCTGAACGGAATATGGAGGCTCGAATCCATATCTTTCCGATGGACTGTCGCATGCGCCGGGGCCGCTTCTCCGGAACAATCCGAGGCCTGTGCCTTCGTATGCCATCTCGCCGCCCGCCATGACCCAGACGGTATCGCTCCCTTCAAGCTCCTCCAGCTTCTGCGTGATCCATAACATAGTCATGCCGGCCTTATGCAGATGCCGAACCCGCTTATACACTTCACGGGACATATCCGGATCCAGCATGGACGTTATTTCATCCAAAATAATAAAGTTAGGCGACGTGGCCAAACAACCCGCAATCGCGGTTAATTGCTTCTGGCCGCCGGATAAAGTATCAAGCGCCTGCTGCATCCTGCCGTCCAGCCCCAGCCTCTTTAGCGCATCCTCAGCTGCTTCCGGTATTCGGCCGCCCTCCACGGAACCCCATTGCTCCATCATAATGACTACGTCTTCCCATGGCGTTGCTCCGACCAGACCAGCGTCAGGATTCTGCAGCACGATCGGCGTCGAAGGTCCTGTCTTGGCGCTTTTCTCCAGACGCCCCGACACACCCGTAAGAGGCATTCCGGCGATAACCTTGGCAAGCGTACTTTTCCCGCTTCCATTGCCGCCGATTACCGTAATCCACTCCCCCTGCTTGATGGTGAAGTTCACCGAATGGAGAATCGCGATTCGATCTCTGCCATTAGGCGATATCGCCGACAAGCTCAAATTCGTTCCACGGACGATGATCTCCGCTCCCAAAAAAAATCACCCCGACCTCTTCACAATGTTGGAACGCTGTGATAGAATTCAAATCGTTAACCACAATTCATGATAAATGGTTAACAATAAAGTTGCAACTACTAAAAAAACGAGTTCAAAAAGTTCGGTTATCAGTACCGAGAAGATTGGATGAAGCTAGAACCTGAGGAGCGGAGCGTAGTGGAAGCTACGTGAGCACCTGCAATGTTTCCGGAGGAAACAAACTTCGAAAGCATCTGCTTAGGTTCGGCTGAATTCAATATTCGACGTCGAGTATGCTTCTAGGATTACTCCGTAATGGGAAGCGGACTTTTTGAACAACCTCTAAAAGGAGCTATATGATGAAAAATGTACTATCTATTCGCAGCTTAGTGTTCACAGCTCTCTTCTCTGCCTTGTTTATCGTTCTAAGCTTGCAACAGATGAAGCTGACGTTGACGCCTATCCCCATCACGCTGCAGACCTTCGCCGTCATTCTTGCCGGCTTGTTCCTCAAGCCGAAGCAAGCGTTCGCCAGTATCCTTGCCGTCATCGCGTTGACTGCAACAGGATTGCCTCTCATCGGGGGCAAAGGCGGTTTATCGCTGTTATTGGGGCCAACCGGCGGCTTTATCTTCGCTTTTCCGTTCTGCGCCATGTTCATTAGTCTGGTGGTCGGCAAAATGTTGGAAAACGAGAGGCTGATGCGGAACAAGGCCGTCGCGGCTATCGTGCTTTTCGTTATTATGGAAGGCTTGAGCTCCTTGCTTACCTATGTTCTCGGTATTCCTTGGATGATGAAGATCCTCGATTTCACGCTTCATGAAGCATTGGTCGCTGGTTTTTATCCGTTTATTTTAGGAGATGCCATCAAGTCCGCGCTTGGCGTGGCAGTCGCAATTGGACTTGCATCGCTCATATTACGAATTCGCAGCAGTTCGGCTGGCGCACCGTCTGCCAGTCATCAAGAAACGATGATCATTCGTTAAATAACTAATGGGCCGTTGCCTCAAAGGCTATTTGATCGGTTCAATTTCAATAAGTCCTGTGTTGTAAAGACAGCAAAAAACAACCCATAGTCGATTTTAACGACTATGGCACTCGAATTGACAGTAATAACAACCCATAGGCGATTTTAACGACTATGGCACTCGAATTGACAGTAATAACAACCCATAGGCGATTTTAACGACTATGACGCTCAAATTGACAACAAAAACAATCCATAGGCGATTTTAACGACTATGGCGCTCGAATTGACAGCAATAACAACCCATAGGCGATTTTAACGACTATGGCGCTCGAATTGGGGTTGCTTTCAAGTAAACAAATGAAAAACATATGCTTAATCGTCATCACGAAAAACAGATACGGCGAGAAAACCAGAAAAGGCGGTGCAGGGAGATCCCCCAGCACCGCCATTTCGTATGAAATGCAACTTAGTCGCTGCAAGTCTCCGGATCTTCTTCCGGTGTTACGTCTTCCATATTGATACGATCGGAGACCGTGTCGCGAATAACCGTAACGACAAGTTGAAGCAAGTAGTTGATGTCGGATTGGCTTTGCTGAAATTGAGCGACGATCGGAATGCCATCCAGCTCATCCTGCAGCGTTTCCATTTCCGCTTCGATTTTTTTGACCATGTCGGGATTTTTGAACGTCTTTTCGAAGGCGACGACTTCCTTCTGTTTTTTCTTAATCTGACCGATCAACGATTTAACGCGTTCATTATCGTTAATTTGCTGCTCTGCCTTCCGATATTGCTGAACCTCGGCGGAATTGAAGATAACCTCCGCCAGTTCCTTCGTCTTCGCCATAATATCGTCCTTCACGATCAGGTCGCGCGTATGGTACGATGGAATATCCGTCGTGCCGCCAACGTGGCTGCATGCCACTCCGTTCTCGTGCGTATGTCCGCCTTGTACTCCCATCAGTAATCTCTCCTCGATTTACGTTAACTAACGGCTTCTTTCGAAGCCGAATGGACAGGCTCTGCTTTGATATACCAGGTTTGCGCTTCGACGACGCGCGCCTGAACGAACGTTCCGATCCACGACTTGGGCCCTTCCAGATGGACGAGCTTATTTGTGCGGGTGCGTCCGGATAATACGTCTGGATTGTTTTTGCTTTCGCCCTCTACAAGCACTTCAATGATTTCACCTATCAACTCTTCATGCTTCTCGCGGCCAATTTCCGCGATTAAAGCATTCAGCCGCTGAAGCCGCTGCTTCTTGACTTCCATTGGCACATTGTCTTCCATGGCGGCGGCCGGCGTTCCTTCGCGAGGCGAGTAGATAAACGTATACGCCGATTCGAAGCGAACCTGCCGCACCAGCGACAACGTCTCCTCGAACTGCTCCTCCGTCTCGCCCGGGAAACCGACAATAATATCGGATGTCAGTACCGCGTCGGGAATAACATTTTTGATCTTCGCTACGAGCTCCAAAAATCTCTCTCTCGTATATTTGCGGCTCATTTTCTTTAGAACTTCCGTACTGCCGGATTGAACGGGCAGATGAATATGCTCCACTAGATTGCCGCGCTTCGCCAGCACGTCGACGAGATGATCGTCGAAATCGCGCGGATGGCTGGTCATAAACCGAATCCGCGGGATATCGATGGTTCGAATCTCGTCCAGCAGATGACCGAAACGATAGTCGATATCCTCGAAGTCCTTGCCGTACGCGTTCACGTTTTGACCGAGCAGCGTGATCTCCTTATAGCCCTGCCGCGCCAGCTCGCGCACTTCTGCAATGACGTCCTCGGGTCTGCGGCTCCGCTCTTTGCCGCGAGTATACGGCACGATACAATAAGTGCAAAATTTGTCGCAGCCGTACATAATGTTGACCCATGCCCGAAGCCCTTCCCGTTTCTTGGGCATGTTCTCGATAATGTCGCCTTCCTTGGACCATACCTCGACGACAAGCTCCTTGCTAAAATAAGCGGATTGCAGCAATTGCGGCAGCCGGTGAATATTATGCGTGCCAAAGATCATATCGACGAACGAATGTTTCTGCAGAATTCGCCCGACGACCGACTCCTCCTGAGCCATGCAGCCGCATACGCCGAGCAGCAGTCCAGGCTTTTCCTTCTTGAGTATCTTTAAATGTCCCAGTTCGCCAAACACTTTGTCCTCTGCATTTTCGCGAATGGCGCAAGTATTAAGTAAAATGACGTCGGCTAACGTCCGATCCTCGGTTGGCGCATATCCCATGGACTCAAACATGCCTCGCATGACCTCGGTATCATGTTCGTTCATCTGACAGCCATAAGTCTGAATGAGGTAATGTTTGCCGACGCCCATCGTTCTAAGTTCTTCCGGTATAGAGAAGTCGTAATGGACCTTAATGTCTTCTTTGCCGCGTTTCTTCTCATCCGAATGGGATGGCGCCGCGTTAAGCTGAATGTTGCGTCCCTTGATCCGGATGGTCGTTACGCCGTCATCTTCTCCTATAATCTTGGCATCGGAGAAATCAAAGTACTTGGAGTAATCCTTCGTCGTCACTATATACACACATCCCTGTTCGATAATTTCTCTATGGGCGGTGAATCAATTTTAAACAATGAAACATCAATGAATGATTATACCATAACCGCTTGCCGGAATCTATGATTTCATGGATAGTTTCCTTCCGTTCTAATGGAATAACGGCTTTACTAAGGAGTCTACAAATTCGGAGACGATCCGGTCAGACGTATATCCTTTGGTGAAAGCCAGATGTTTGCACGTATGCGGCGATAACACCGAGATGTAGGAATGAGAGATAAATTCGGCGTGAAGATAACGCGGATCGGATTCATCGGCGCCTTCCTTCAACAAGTCCGCGAATATCCCATGCAGAAATCGGTATGGCGGCGATTGTACGAAATCTTCTCCCGTCTTGACGCCTTCATGAATCATCTGCGACTGGATAATCCCCATCCATTTCCACTTATTCTCCAGGAATCGCACAATATAAGTGACGACTTCCCGAATTTTCGCGCAAGGAGACTCCGCCGCATGCTCTTGCAAATACGCGCCGATATCCTTGCTGAATTTCTCGAATTGATCATGCATCATTGCCATGCATAGATCGGCTTTGTTGGAATATCGGCGGTATAACGTTCCTTGTCCGATACCCGCGCATTTGGCGATCTGATGCATGCTGACGGATTCGATTCCTTGCTCCAGGAAAAGCCTCGAAGCCGCATCCAGAATGGCTTGGCTTAGCTCTTCCTTCGACCTCGTATGATCTGATGCAGCCATGACATTGCTCCTTGTTTTCAAAAAAATGCATTGACTTTCGTCATGCCCATTATATATGATTCTAGTTGCGGACAATTGTCCGCTGTATGTGGCTCACTTACATTGTAGCCTTGTCGACATGTAAGGTCAATCCGCAAGAACAAAAGACAGAAAGAGATCCGGTTATTCGGAGTAGGAGGAATCAGAATGTCAGCAGTTAAAGTAAACACGCCGCCCGGCGAAATGTCGATTCGAGGGATCATGCTTCCTCTGCTCGCTATTATTGTCGGGATGTTCATGGTCATTCTCGACGGCACTGCCATGAATGTAGCGCTTAATCAATTTATGGAGGATTTCGGCAGCAGCTTCTCCCTTGTGCAATGGACCGTTACAGGTTACGCTCTCGCCCAAGCTGCCGTTATTCCGCTTGCCGGATGGTTGTCCGATCGATTCGGCGCCAAACGCATTTTCCTCATGTCCATCGTCTTATTTACGCTGGGCTCCGCTCTATGCGCCCTCGCGGGTACGGTCGAGCAGTTGATCGCTTACCGCATTATCCAAGGTCTCGGCGGCGGCATGGTTGCGCCAATCGCCATGGCTTTTACTTACCGGCTTAGCCCTCCGGGCAAACAAGGCGCCGTCATGGGCATGATCGGTATCCCTATGCTGCTTGCTCCGGCCCTCGGCCCCGTTGTAGGCGGCTGGCTCGTCGAATACGTTACCTGGCACTGGATCTTCCTCATTAACCTCCCCATCGGCGTAATAGCCGTTATCGTCGGTCTGCGCACGCTTCCGAATTTGGAGCGGCAGACTGTACCGATGCTGGATACGCTCGGCATGATCTTCGCGCCGCTTGCCTTCGCGGCATTGGCGTACGGCATTAGCTCTGCAGGCGGCGAGCATGGCGGCGGCAATGGCTGGACAGCTCCCGAGACGCTGATCGGGCTTTTCGTTGGCGCTATATCCCTGATCATCTTCATCACGGTCGAACTTCGCCGTACATCGCCCCTGCTGGAGCTTCGCGTCTTTCGTTCCAGCGACTTCACGAGAGGCATCATTCTCCAGTGGATCGTGCAGATCGCGTTGTTCGGCACGTTGTTCCTTTTCCCCGTCTTCCTCATTCAGGCCAAAGGGTACAGCGCGTTCGAGACCGGTCTTATTCTCCTGCCGCAAGCGCTCGCTGCCGGACTCTTCATGCCGATCGGCGGCAAGCTGTTCGATAAGCTCGGCGCTCGTCCCGTCGTATTGTTTGGCCTGCTGCTGGTCTCCACTGGCGCATTCCTGCTATCCGGCATATCGGCGTCGACCACGATCGCGGAAATTATGATTCCGCTGGTTCTGCTCGGAGCAGGCATGGGCTTCTCCATGATGCCGCTCAACACGCATATTATTCAATCGGCTCCAAGGCATCTCGTCGGTCGTGTCACTTCATTAACGGCCGCCGCCCAGCAGGTCATCAGCTCCTTCGCCATTGCGGGATTGTCCACGCTGCTGGCCGATCGGAACAAATCGTACGCCTTGACTCACCCGGCCTCAGATGTCGCTTATCTTTCCTTCGGAGATGCCTTCTTCTTGCTCGCTTGTATTGGCGTATTCGGCGTTCTTGTAGCGCTGGTCCTTCGTAGACCGAAGCAGCAACCCAATGAAGAAGGAGAAAACAAGGGACCTGATGTCACAATGATGATGGGACATTAACGACATGTGAAAAGGCTGCATGCCGGAATTCTTTCATTCCGGGCATGCAGCCTTTTTCGTTTTGATTCCAATTGCGTACCAGTTAGTCGATAATTTCGGCGATATCGCCGTTTCGGACGCCGGCAGCGTTCGCTTCGTCCGTATCGATATGCATATCGAGCGCGAATTCGGGCGATACGCGAGCAACGACATGCTCGAACACCACGCCGCGTTCTCCGCCTACGCGAACGCGAAGCCGAGCTTTATCTTGTATGCCGAATTTTTCTGCGTCGCTCGTATGGAAGTGGATATGGCGAGCGGCTACGATTACGCCTTCCGCAATCGTTACTTCGCCTGCAGGGCCTTGAATCGTGATGCTCGCGGAGCCCGCGATGTTGCCGGACTCTCGCACCGGAGGATTAACCCCAAGCGCGAATGCGTCCGTGCGCGATACTTCCAATTGCGTAGCTTTGCGCGCGGGTCCCAAAATGCGGACTTTCGGGAACGAGCCCTTCGGTCCCACTACGGCTACCGTTTCGTTTGCTGCATATTGACCGGGCTGCGACAACGGCTTCATCTCAGTCAACGCGTAACCCGAACCGAATAATAATTCCACATGCTCTTGCGAGAGATGGATATGTCTCGCAGATACGCCTACGGGCACTTCTTTTTTCATGCTATTCACCACTCCGCTATTTATTTATTAATGATTGCCTTCCTGCTATAATCCCAAAATAAAAGAAAGCATACGGTCAATATGACCGTATGCCCATCATACCATTTATTTAAATTCCGAGACAAGCTGATTGAACTGCTCTTCCGTAATAGCAAGCTCCTGATTGGCCAATCCTTCGGACTTGAAGCCGGTAATCATATCCTCATACGACTTGCGGGTCGTATTTTGGTAGATAAGACCGGTCAGCAATCCGTTAGTCTCCATAATTTTATTCATGGCCGCCATACGATTGCTTGGATCGTAATCCGGGAATCCGTCCAGGCTTACGATATTTTCTTTGAACCAATCATAGGTATTGATCTTGTTAAAGGTGACGCACGGACTGAACACGTTGATAAGCGAGAAACCTTCATGCTTGATCCCCTGCTCAATAAGGCTGGTCAATCCCTTTAGATCGCTGGAAAACGACTGGGCAACGAAGGTCGCTCCTGCCGACATGGCGATCTCCAGCGGGGAGAGCGTCGACTCGATGGAGCCTTCAGGCGTCGATTTTGTTTTGAAGCCTTCCGCGCTTCGTGGAGACGTTTGCCCTTTCGTCAAGCCGTAGATCTGGTTATCCATGACGATATACGTTATATTGAGGTTTCTGCGGATCGCATGCACCGTATGGCCCATGCCGATCGCGAACCCATCGCCGTCGCCGCCGGATGCGATAACGGTTAGCTCGCGGTTGGCCAGCTTAACGCCTTGCGCGATCGGTAGAGCGCGCCCATGGATGCCATGCAGGCCGTACGCGTTAATATAACCGGAGATTCGTCCGGAGCAGCCAATACCCGAAATAACGGCCAACTGCTCCGGCTCCAATCCCACATTAGCCGCTGCGCGCTGAATCGCAGCCTGAATGGAGAAGTCCCCGCAGCCGGGACACCAGTTGGGCTTGACGTTGTTGCGGAATTCCTTAAATGTTGCCATCTTCGCTCATCCCCTTACAAGCTTGATAGACTTCGAGCGGCAGGAACGGATTACCGTCGTATTTCAACAAACTTTTGATCTTGTCGCCGAATCCGGCGTTCATCTTCACTTGTGACGCAAGCTGTGCTGTTGCATTATTTTCGATTACGACAACGCGTTTGGCGCTTTGCAAGTAAGGCGTCAGCGCTTCTGTCGGGAATGGATGAATTTGACGTATCGTAATATGATTGCTGGTCAGTCCGTCCTCCTGCAGCTTGGTTCTCGCCGCGTCGATCGTACCTCCGGTGGAGCCCATCCCGATTACCAGCAGATCAGGGTTCTCATGCGGCGCGTCAATGCGCAGCGCATCGCGAACCTGCAAGCCGTTCAGCTTGCCAAGCCGTTTATCCATCATTTGACGGCGATTATCCGCATTCTCCGATGGACGGCCGACCTCGTCGTGCTCGACGCCTGTAACATGGTGCAGACCGCCCTTGGCGCCAGGCAGCACGCGAGGCGAAATGCCATCCTCTGTGAGCTCGTAGCGCTTGAACAGCTCGTGACCTTCCAGCGGCGGAGTCTCCTTCACCAGCTTGCCTCTATTAATCTCGACCTTGGAGAAGTCCAGCATCTCACAGGATTGTTTGCCGAGCGATAGCTGCAGATCCGTCATGACGATGACCGGTACTTGATATTCCTCCGACAGGTTAAACGCTTCTACCATATCGTAAAAGCAATCCTCGATCGACGCCGGAGCGATAACGATCTTCGGAATTTCTCCGTGCGTGCCGTAGACCATTGCATTAAGGTCGGATTGCTCTTGCTTGGTAGGCAGACCCGTAGACGGACCTCCACGCTGCGTGTTGATGATAACAAGCGGCGTCTCCGTCATGCCGGACAAGCCGATCGCTTCCATCATAAGTGACAAGCCTGGTCCGGCAGAAGCTGTCATCGTTCGTACGCCGGCGTAGTTCGCGCCGATCGCCATGGTGACGGCGGCGATTTCGTCCTCTGTCTGTACGACTGTGCCGCCGAACTTTGGCAGCTTCTTGATGAGATATTCCATAATTTCGGAAGCTGGTGTGATCGGATACGCCGACATAAGACGACAGCCCGCCGCGACGGAACCAAGTCCGATCGCTTCGTTGCCGATCATAAACAGCTTTTGTTTGCCGTCTGCTTCTTCCAGTCTGAAGTCCTCCAGCGGACCGCCGGCTTGCTCCAGAACGAACTCGGCGCCATTTTTTACGGCTTCGATATTTTTCTCCACTATGGCCGGGCCCTTGCGTCCGAATTCTTCTTCGACCGCCTTGTTAAATACATCCAACGGCAAACCAAGCAGCGCCCAGGACGCCCCCGACGCAACCATGTTTTTCATCAGCGAGGTGCCCAGGTCCTCTGCGATCTTCGTGATAGGAACGGCGAACAACCTGGCATCGACGCCTTCCGGAATGGTGGGACCAAACTTCGCGTCCGCAACGACAACGCCGCCGGGACGAAGCTCATGCGCGTTGAGATCAATGCTCTCTTGATCGAACGCGACGAGAATGTCGAGATCATCCGAAATCGCACGAATCGGCTTCGTGCTGATTCTGATTTTATTATTCGTATGTCCGCCCTTGATCCTGGACGAGAAATGACGGTATCCATATAAGTAATAACCTAGTCGGTTAAGCGCTGTAGAGAAGATCCGGTCGGTACTTTCCACCCCTTCTCCCTGTTGTCCTCCGATCTTCCATGACAATTGGCTAATCAAAATGTCCATCTCCTCTGCATCATGAGAAATCCTCTATCGAAGCTTTTCGAAGTTGAGCGACCGCGTTTAGAGGTAGGATTTATCGCCAATAAGAAAGTCGTTTTCGGGGACCGAAAACTTATACTTTCTTATGTGGTAAAAAAGCCTGACAACTTCGATAACTTGAGCCATTATATAATAGAAGCTGTATCGTCACAACAATTTTATGTTGGAAGCTGCCAAATTGCAATATGTAAACGTTTAATTAAAACATAACATGTTTCGATCATAATGATACCATTATGAGATGGCATAGCTAGTAAAGGAATTGCCGCGCGCTAAACGGCCGGGAGATTCTCCCGCAGAAACGTTAAGGCATTGTTCTGCATAAAACCTGCAACTTGAACTTCCGAATAACGAGCCAGCAGTGCCTCCTTTAACCGATACACTTCGCCTGGATGCTTCAGGTCCGTCATATAAGAATCGATCCCGTCGAAATCCGAGCCTAACATAATATGTTTCTCCCCGCCCAGCGCACATATATGCTCGACATGCCCCAGCAGATCAGCCACGCATGCCTCCCGGTCCGACGTTACGAACCAAGGCACAAAGGTGATCCCCACTCTGCCTTCTCCCTGAATAATGGCCTGCAACTGCCTGTCGGTCAAGTTGCGCGGATGATTGCAGACGGCTCTTGCATTGGAGTGGGATGCGATAATCGGCTTCGTCGATAGTCCAGCTACATCCCAGAAGGCTTGCTCCGACAAGTGGGAAACATCTACAATGATGCCAAGCTCATTGCATGCCGACACGAACTCCCGACCTTTTCCCGTCAGCCCCGATCCCCGCGGCTCCATGATGCCGTCAGCTGCCCAATTCCCATCGTTCCATGTCAGGCCAGCCGCCCGCACACCCAGCCTGTACAATAGCCTAAGCATCGACAGCCGCCCTTGCAATCCGCTCACGCCTTCTAGCGATAACAGAGCGCCGGTTTTCCCGCTAGTTATACTGGACTCCAGATCAGCTGCGCTTGTGACCAGCTGCATCTCTTGGCATGACAATATACGTTCGTAGAACAAATCGACGGATTCCAGAACAGGTTCGATATTGGCAGATTGGCGGGGCGATATATAAATAGCGAACGTCTGCAGCATGGTTCCAGATTGGCGCAACCGCTCATAGGTGACGTCAAGAGTCCCGTCGGCCCCGCCTTGGAACGTAAGCGCGTCGTTCTTCCGCATCTTGCTAAGCACATCGCAATGGAAATCGATCATAATAAATTCCTCCTTCTTTATTCGCTGCCAAACACGGCGAACGATACATTTCTAAAAAGCAAAAAACCTGTCTACGTTGTAAACAGGCCTCAGTGGACGACAACGATGGATGTATGCCGCTTGTTATCTCGGCTCGACGATGAGCTTAATAGCAGTACGATCTTCTCCGTCAATGACAATATCCGTAAATGCCGGTATGCAGATGAGATCCACCCCGCTCGGGGCCACAAATCCACGGGCAATCGCTACCGCCTTGATCGCTTGGTTGAGCGCGCCGGCGCCAATCGCTTGCAGCTCCGCTCCACCTCGTTCACGCAGAACGCCAGCTAATGCGCCTGCGACTGAATTTGGATTGGACTTGGCTGATACCTTTAATACATCCATGAATAGTACCTCCCCTAGAATGTTGGATGGATTCCACATTTACAATACTATTCGAGAGAATGAGAAAGATTCCTGCTTTTTATGGACTAACTTAACAAAGTATTCTGAAAAGTCAGAATATGAAAAAAGACTTCTCTACATGAGAAGCCAATCCTCTTCCGTCATCCGAATTTTATCCAGCTTCAAGGCGCGCCCGCCGCCATCCTCAATCGTTATGACAAGTCCGTGCAAATGCCACTTGCCCTCATCCACAACAAATCTTGCCGGAAGTCCCGTCAGGAAGCGGTGCAGCACAGCGTCGCGCTCCATCCCCAGCACGCCTTCCTTGGAGCCGACCATCCCTACGTCCGTTAGATAACCCGTGCCACCGGGAAGGATAGTGTCATCATTCGTCTGCACATGCGTGTGCGTGCCAAGCACGATGGAGGCGCGTCCGTCCAAATACCAGCCCATCGCAATCTTCTCCGAGGTCGCTTCAGCATGGAAATCAACCAGAATGTTATTTGTATGCTCCTTCGCTTCCTCGATCAGCTCATCCGCTTTGCGGAATGGGCAGTCATTCGGAGGCAAAAAAGCTCTTCCTTGCAGATTAATGATCGCCAGCTTTTTGTTGCCCGTGCCGATGATCGCCATCCCTTGCCCTGGCGCTTCTGGCGAGAAATTGCCGGGGCGCACGATGCGGGGCTCATCGTCAATCCACTCGAAGATATCCTTGTTGTCCCATGTATGATTACCCATCGTAATTCCATTAACGCCGGCGTCAAAAAACTCTTTCGCGATCGCTTTCGTGATGCCTCTGCCAGCTGCGGCATTTTCCCCGTTTACGACGATCAAGTCCGGATTATGTTTACTTCTCAGCGAGGGCAACACTTGCTTAAGAGCGCCTCTTCCTACATTCCCGACGATATCGCCGATAAATAATACTTTCATCGTTGTGTATCCTTTCTTTATGTAGCCCATCATGCAGAAAAGTGGCTGACTGGCAGCCACTTTTCAACATCATGTTTATTTGGCATATTCGACTGCCCGTGTCTCACGAATAACCGTAACTTTAATATGTCCCGGATAATCGAGTTCAGCCTCGATTTTTTTCGTAATATCGCGAGCAAGACGGAATGCTTCCGTATCATCAATCTTTTCTGGCTGAACCATAACGCGTACTTCGCGTCCTGCTTGAATCGCATAAGACTTCTCGACGCCGTCGAACGATTCTGTAATCGCTTCGAGCTTCTCCAGTCGTTTGATATACGTCTCCAGCGTTTCGCGCCGTGCGCCAGGCCGTGCAGCCGACAACGCATCCGCGGCACCTACGAGCATCGCGATAACGGAAGTGGCTTCCGTATCCCCGTGATGGGATGCGATACTGTTGATGACGACGGGATGCTCCTTGTATTTCTTCGCAAGCTCCACGCCGATCTCGACATGAGAACCTTCCACTTCGTGATCAAGCGCTTTGCCGATATCGTGCAGAAGTCCGGCACGCTTCGCCAGCGTAATGTCCTCGCCAAGCTCTGCTGCCATGAGTCCAGTCAGATAAGCAACTTCCATGGAATGCTTCAGTACGTTCTGACCATAGCTTGTACGGTATTTAAGTCTTCCAAGAATCTTGATCAGATCTGGATGTAAGCCATGAACCCCAACCTCGAAAGTCGCTTGCTCGCCATATTCGCGAATGCGCTCGTCGATTTCCTTGCGGGACTTCTCGACCATCTCTTCGATGCGGGCCGGGTGGATACGGCCATCGGCCACCAGCTTCTCAAGCGAAGTACGGGCAATTTCGCGTCGGATTGGATCAAAGCCCGACAGAATGACCGCTTCCGGTGTATCGTCGATTATGAGATCGATACCGGTCAATGTTTCCAAAGCACGGATATTGCGGCCTTCACGTCCGATAATGCGACCTTTCATCTCTTCATTCGGCAGAGTGACAACGGATACCGTCGTTTCTGCTACATGATCGGCTGCGCAACGTTGGATAGCCAAAGAAATAATGTCACGCGCTTTTTTGTCGGCCTCTTCCTTCGCCTGCTGTTCGATCTCCTTGATCATCTGAGCCGTTTCGTGACGAACTTCCTGCTCGACGTTGTTCAGGATGATCGACTTCGCATCTTCCATTGTCAAGCTGGAAATACGCTCCAGCTCGCTAAGCTGCTGTTTATAAATGGAATCAATTTGCTCTTGTGTTTCTTCGATTCTTTTCTCCTTGTTGGCTACGATTTCTTCTTTGCGTTCTAGCGCTTCCAACTTCTTATCCAGCGACTCTTCCTTCTGGAGCACGCGTCTTTCCAGACGTTGCACCTCATTGCGTCGCTCGCGGATGTCTTTTTCAGCTTCTGCACGTAGTCTGTGGACTTCGTCTTTCGCCTCAAGCACCGTTTCTTTCTTTTGAGCTTCTGCGTCTTTTTTCGCATTTTCCACGATTTGAACCGCAGCTTGCTCAGCGCTCGAAATTTTGGCCTCGGCAATTGACTTGCGATAAAAATAACCAATCCCAAAGAAAATTGCGCCAACAAGGACAGAGACAAGAATCAAGATCCAGGTATCAACCATCTTGTTCACCTCCTTGCTGCATACACCAAGGCACTGCTTGGGATGTTATTTGGTTTTTAACCGGCTTCCAAACCGTTTCATCATGGATCATTTTGACGAAAATAAGACATTTGAATCAACCTTTGGAAGAAAAATCGATCCAAATGTAAAGGAATACAACTTCATTTTATCTTTTCACAATTTCAGTTGTCAAGCAAAACGCCATCATCTTCCTCTTCCCACCTGTCATCAGATGACAAGTCGACCGACCTCATCGCTTCCCTGACGATGTCGCCAGGAAATCCGCGCCTGAGTAAAAAGCTCATTAGCTTAGTCCGTCTCTTCGCGGTCTCGCCTGTCAAAGATCTTGCCTTCTTATGCGCAAGCGTCTTCGCGGCCTCCAACTCACTGCTCCGCTCCAGTGCGGACAGCGCTTCGGAGGCGAGTTGCTTGGATACGCCACGCTGCTGCAGTTCCTGCCGAATCATCAGTCTGCCCTTTTGGCCGGAACGCAATCTGCTCTCCGCGAATTGACGCGCATATTCTTCATCATCAACAAGCTTCTCCGTTTCTAAACGCTGGATTGCATATTCTATATGGGTTTCGTCCAATTCCTTCTTGGCCAAATATTGGCCGATCTGCTTGGCCGTTCTCGGTTTGACGCCCAAATACGCCACGGACAGCACGTAAGCCCGGTATCGTTGGTCTTCGTCTTTAATGTGGCGAACGGTATCCCCGTCCAGCTCGACTTCCTTCAATAACCTGAATTTGATCATGATATCTTCGTGCACCGACAAGAAGGGCTCTTCTTCTCCTGCCATATAGAGATGGTAACGTCTCTTCTCCTTCTTGTCGCGCCGCACGGAAGCAATAATGTACATATTCGACTCTTCCAATGCTATATTTCCTTCCTGCTCATCCTCGAACAACTTCAATCGAAGTTGTTCGAGGATGAGCGACCGCGTTTAATTTGTGGTAAAACAATCGCCGCTCCCATAAGAGAGCGGCGATTCTATATTACTATAGCCTATACGTCAAATTCCAACTCGTCTTCGTCCTCGTCCTCGTCAGCCGAGAAGTTCGCTTGAGACGCATTAGCCGACAGGTTGCTGGCTTCACGAATCTGTCTTTCGATCTCGTGTGCAATGTCGGTCTTCTCCTTCAGGAATTGCTTGGCGTTCTCGCGGCCTTGACCGAGGCGCTCGCCGTTATAAGAGAACCAGGCGCCGCTCTTCTGAACGATATCCATCTCTACACCGATGTCGACCAAGCTGCCTTCCTTGGAGATGCCTTCGCCGTACATAATATCGATCTCCGCTTGCTTGAACGGAGGCGCTACCTTGTTCTTTACAACCTTGATGCGAGTCCGGTTGCCCACCATGTCATTGCCCTGCTTCAGCGTCTCGATACGGCGAACGTCAAGCCGAACGCTGGAGTAGAACTTCAATGCGCGTCCGCCTGGCGTCGTCTCCGGGTTGCCGAACATAACGCCAACCTTCTCGCGAAGCTGGTTGATGAAGATTGCGATCGTCTTGGACTTCGAAATAGCGCCGGACAGCTTACGCAGAGCCTGCGACATAAGACGTGCCTGAAGACCAACGTGAGAGTCGCCCATGTCGCCCTCGATCTCCGCCTTCGGCACCAATGCCGCCACGGAGTCTATAACGATAATGTCAACGGCGCCGCTGCGTACGAGCGCTTCCGCGATCTCCAGCGCCTGCTCGCCCGTATCCGGCTGGGACAGCAGCAGCTCGTCGATGTTGACGCCAAGCTTGCTGGCATACAGCGGATCCAGCGCGTGCTCCGCGTCGATAAACGCGGCTTGTCCGCCAATACGTTGTACTTCCGCAATTGCGTGAAGCGCTACTGTCGTTTTACCGGATGATTCCGGACCGTATACTTCGATAACCCGGCCACGCGGCAAGCCGCCGATTCCAAGTGCAATATCTAAGGCAAGCGAGCCGCTCGGCACGGTCTCTACTTGCATATGAGTCGATTCCCCTAATTTCATAATGGAGCCTTTGCCAAATTGCTTCTCGATCTGACGAAGAGCATTATCCAAAGCTGCGCGACGATCCGCCAACTCACTCACATCCTTCATAATTTATATTTGTATAATACCTTATTTCGGACGGGTTGCCAATAGTTTTTTCGAACACACATTCGCAATTTTGACTCCCAGGCATCTTCGACCCCGTTATTCAGGCGCTCACCGCATCCCCCGTCCCCCTTCTTCAGAACCTTAAATCCGGCCCAAAAAAATAAAAAACCGCAGCAAAGTAATCTTCGCCACGGTTCTTCCGGTAACTAGTCCTCATTATAGCGCACGGTTCGACAATTGGCAACCGTATACAGCTGAGAATATCGGGCACAATTCCGAACTTATGCTTTAAGCGCCTGCCACAATCGGTACAACGCGGATTTCACGGCGCGAATGCGCACCATCTCGCGTACGCCTTTGAAGTGCGACGTATACACGACCGTCTCCTTGCCTTTCTCCGCAACCGCGAAATAAACGAGGCCGACCGGCTTGCCTTCGGATTCCGCAGGGCCGGCTACGCCGGTAAGCGCGACGCCGAAATCCGCTCCCGTTATATTCATGACGTTTTCGGCCATTAACTTGGCGGTAGACTCGCTGATGGCGCCGGGAGCGCCATCGCCCTCCAACTGGGACATCGGGATGTCCAGCAGCTTGTGTTTCATTAAGTTCGTATACGTGATCACGCCGCCGACATATTCCCCGCTGCTTCCAGGGACGCGCGTAATCAGCTCTCCGAACAGTCCTCCGCTTAAGCTCTCGGCGCTTGCAAGACGCTTCCTGGCGTTTCTGAGCAGTTCCACGACGGAATCCTCGATAGGTACATCCTTCTGCGCGTAGAGATGCTCTCCGACGCGCTGGGCGACGACGGATACCGTCGCGTTGATTTTGATGGCGGCCTCCTCCTCGCTGGAAGCTTTGGTCGACACCCGCAGCGCGACCTCGCCTTCCTTCGCATAAGGAGCTATCGTAGGATCACTCTGGCCGTCGATCAGATCGATCAAGGCCGCTTCCAGATTGGACTCCCCGATTCCTGCGAATTTAAGCACTCTGGAGTAGAGAGGCCGCTCCTCCCGCAACTTGCTTCTAAGCCAAGCGGTTCCAGGTCCCAGCAGCATCGGCGCCATCTCTCTGGGCGGGCCCGGAAGAAGCATGTAGAGCGTGCCGCTGTCTTCTATTCCATTGCCAACGGCAAGTCCCGTGGAATTATCGAGCGGATCGCTTCCTTCCCCCAATATAAGATGAGCTTGCCGTATGTTGCTCTCCACCATGTGGGCTCCGCGGGACGAGAACAGTTCCTCGATAACCCTCATAGAGGGCTCATGTATTCCCATAGGTCTTCCCAGGTAGTCAGCCAGCACATCCTTTGTCAGATCATCCTGAGTCGGTCCCAGACCGCCAGTGAACACCAGCAGATCTGCCCGGCCGCGGCCGATCTCGATTGCTTGGCGCAGACGTTCCGGATTATCCCCCACCACGGTCTGGAAGTAAACATCGATGCCAAGATCAGCGAGCTGCTGCGAGATCGCTTGCGCGTTTGTATTTACAATTTGACCCAGCAGCAGTTCTGTTCCCACGGCAATAATTTCCGCTTTCATATGATTCCTCGCCCCCATGCTCTAAAATTCCACCCGAGTCCTGCAGAAGGACAAGAGCACCTCCCGCTTGCAGGGAAGTGCTCTCACGCTTTACTCGACCGGAATTAAATGTTTGTTTTTGACAAAATAATCGATGCCCGAATACACGGTTATTGCAGCCGCCACCCAGCTCGCGATAACATCGAACGGAAAGTGGATAAGGGCAAACGGGAAATTGTTGATCAAAAGCGCGATGATCATCGTAATTTGTATCGCCGTCTTCCACTTGCCCCAAGTGCTTGCGGCCATGACGGAACCTTCGAGAAGCGCAATTTGGCGCAGACCTGTTACCGCGAACTCGCGGCTTATAATAATGATGGCAATCAGCGCGTTCAGCTTGTCCATCTCCACCAGGGAGATCAGCACCGCGGCTACGAGCAGTTTGTCCGCCAGCGGATCCAGCAGCTTGCCGAGATTCGTAACGATCTTGTTTTTGCGGGCGATATAACCATCCAGCCCATCCGTGCTTGCCGCAATAATAAAGATGATCGCGGCTACGATCTGATTGTAGGAAATCGTGAAGTCCGAGAAGCTGACCGATCCCAGATTCACTTTAATTAATAGGAAAAACATAATGACTGGCACGAGAAAGATGCGGGCCAGCGTAATCTTGTTGGCTAAATTCACTATTTTCCCTCCCCAGAAAGGTCAAACTAACAGGCATGCGTTACGCGAACCTTCTGGATGGAACGACCGTTATAAGTATCGCTTCTACCACCGTACCGTTCGACCAATACATCCAATTCATTGCCGATTTTATTGTTTCTAATACATAAGACGCATTTAACGATAATTTGTAAATTGCAGCTCGATAGGCAGATCGGCGCCGCGCAGCAAAGCCATCACCGCTTGCAGATCATCTTTGCTCTTGCCTGTAACACGTAATTGATCGCCCTGAATTTGGCTTTTCACCTTCAGCTTGGAATCGCGAATGAGAATATTTATTTTTTTGGAGATGTCCTGTTCGATCCCTTGTCTCAGCTTGATACGCTGTTTAACCGTGCCGCCGGAAGCGCCCTCGAGCTTGCCGAAGTCCATATTCTTGATGGGCACGCCCCGCTTTATCATCTTGGATTGAAGAATATCGATTACGCTTTTGAGCTTGTATTCGTCGTCCGAGCCGACTACCAGCTCTTCTTTTTCAAGGGCAATGCTGCTCTTGCTGCCTTTGAAGTCAAATCTCGTCTCGATCTCGCGTTCTGCCTGCGTAATCGCGTTGGACAGCTCCTGCATGTCTACCTTCGATACAATGTCAAATGAACTTTCGGAACTCATATGTAATAGGTCTCCCTTCTAGTTATTAATGCTGTTAATGAAAATTGAAACACTTTCGAATAATGATAAGCATCATTCGCCTTTGGTAATGGAGTTCGAGCCCTCGCCGGACATTTCAGTTCCCGCTCCGCCTTCCGTACCAACACCGGTTCCGTCGCCAGCAGCAGCATCTTCCTCAGTCGGCTTAAGCAGCAGCTTCTTGGAGTTCGCGCGGTCGCCGTCCGGCACCAGAACGCCATCGACTTTGATCTCCGCGAGATCGGCGCGACCGACGTTTATGTAGAGAACGCCTGTCAATTCATAGGTTTGCACGGCGCCGTCCTCCGCATTGGCGTAAAACAATTTGTTGCCTGAGGAGCTGCCCTCGCGAACCTCAATCCAATTGCGGCCGCCGTTCACCTTAATCTCCAATTGATGTGTACCACCGGCTGGACCGATTAGGTATTGATCGGCACTGCCCGCCTTGCGGTCGAATACGACAGTTGTCGGAGCTTTAGTCGGAGGTGGAGGCGTAGGAGCCACATCCGGCGATGAACCCGTGCTTGTTTCTTGAGGCTGCTCCGAGTTTTCCGTTATCGGAGTCTCGTCGACGGCCTTGGGATCATCGGTATTTTTGTTAATGACAAAATACCATACCACAACAACGATGACAATGAGGAACAGCCACATAACCAGATTGAAGCCGATCTTGCCAAATCGCTCCGAAGTCTGGGATTTGACTTGCCTCGGCTTACGGGCAGGAATCGGTTCGACGGTTTGCTCGATTGGCGCGGCAGGAATCTCATGTTGGTATAGTCTCAAAACTTCATCAGGCTCAAGTCCTACTGCTTCGGAATAGTTTTTGACGAAAGCGCGAACGTAGAAGGTTCCGGGGAGCACGCGGTAATCGCCGGATTCGATCGCCTCCAGATAACGTTTGCGAATCTTCGTCAATTCCTGAATGTCATCCAGCGACAAGTCGCGTTCCTCTCTGGCCCTTCTAAGCAAAGCTCCGAGTTCTGACATGTGGACATCCTCCTTTCAGCATAACAATAAATGGCAAGTACGGAGATTAAAATTCGTCCGTGTAATTAGCGGTGAAGGATTCGTATGAAATCTCTTCGTCCGGCGTGTTGCGAAGCTCGATGATTATGTCGAAATGACTGTAGTCGTATTGCGATTCCTTGACAAAAATATCGGGATGCTCGATAACCTTCGTGGAAGGCAGAGCCATAATTTCCTGCAGCAGCGCGTAATGCCTCTCGTTGGAACGAATCGTGCTGACGATCCCGTCTATAATAAAGATGTTGTTCGGCTGCATCTCTTCTTCGGACAGTTGACTGCGAACCGTCTGACGAAGCAGCGTGGACGATACGAATGTCCATCGTTTGTTGGAGCATACGCTTCCTGCAATAATGGATTCCGTTTTGCCGACCCGCGGCATCCCTCTGAGTCCAATGACATGATTGCCATCGCGCTTGAATACTTCTCCGAGGAAGTCGACCAACATGCCAAGCTCGTCTCTAACAAAGCGGAATGTTTTCCGGTCATCGGAATCCCGTTCAATATATCTGCCATGACGTACAGCCAGAATGTCGACGATTGTTGGCGCGCGAAGCTTGTTCACCGTAATATTATCTACCTTTTGAAGCATCTTGCCAAGCAGCTCGATTTTCTCTTCGTCATTCGTCTGCAACAACATGCCGCGTGTCCGATCCTCGACGCCATTGATCGTCAAAATATTAACTTCAAGCATACCTAGCAGCGAAGCGATGTCGCCAAGCAGACCCGGTCTATTTTTATGTATCTTGTATTCCATGTACCATTGCTTGATTTCCAATCTGTTCTCACCGTCCCCTGGAAGCGTAAAAAATAGATAAAGTATGATGGGCAACCCTAATTCTCTATTCTACAAATTTCGTCACATTCCTGCAAATATAAATTAAACATTGCAGAAAAGCCCCCGTTGTGGAGGCTTTCTGCAAACGTCAAGGTGAAACGCCTTTGCCGTTTTTTGGCGCAGCGGGTTTCATTTCGAGCATTATAGGTCAAGTATGAGAAAAATTATACTTTCCTATAATTTTTAAAAAATACTACGAGTGCTCGACCAACTTGACCATACAGCTTGCGATGGCTTTGCGCTCCGATTCGTCGCCAACATCCCAAAGCTGTTTCAGCACGCTTTCCTCATCATTCTTAGGGTCGACCTTCTCGTCCAGGAAGGAGCCGATCTCATACGCCAGATTAGCGATGGTATCTTCGGTAAGCCCCATCTTTTTCGCTTGCGTTACACGGTCGGACAAAAAATGTTTCCAAGTATCGAAATTCGAAAGGACAGTTGACACGGCTCTTCGCCTCCTCATTGGTTTGGAAAAGAATCAGCAACAGTCCTTATTCTGCACCTTTCGAGCTTTCGTTATACAGCCCTTACGCGTGTGGGTCGAAGGTTAAGTATGCCAGCCGCCGTTCGGGCTTATAATCTGTCCGGTAATATACGACGATTCCGGCAACGACAAAAAATAAACGAGCGAAGCGATTTCTTCCGCCGAGCCGAAGCGGCCTGCCGGTATTTCCTGTTGCAGAGCAGCCTTCTCCTCCATATTAAATCCGTCCATCATATAAGTGTCCACTACTCCTGGAGCAACTGCGTTGACGGTAACACCCGATGGAGCAAGCTCCTTGGCCAACGCCTTGGTAAAGGCGTTAACGCCTCCCTTGGTCGTCGAATACAACACCTCGCAGGAAGCGCCCGACATTCCCCATACCGACGATACATTAATAATTCGTCCGTAGCGTTGGGCAATCATATGCGGCATAAATAATTGCGTACTGAGAAACATGCCCTTTAAATTTACCGACATAACGTCGTCCCACTCATCCTCCGTAACATCGGCAAGCATGCCATAGTGGGCGATCCCTCCGTTGTTGACCAGAATATCGGGCCTAATGTTATGGCTTAACAACTTGTCGCGCATGCGGGCAAGCTGATCCTTCGATCTTAGATCGGCTGCGATCGTCATGACATTGGCCCCCAGCGCCATGCAGCGCCGGGCCGTTTCATTCGCTCGTTCGTGCGATTCCAAATAATGCAGGACGATATTGACACCCTCCGCGGCGAAGCGCTGCGCGATGGCAGCGCCGATACCGCGGCTTCCCCCCGTTATCAATACCGTCGTTTCTTGCAGCGTCTTCATTCTGTCCCTTGTTCCACGATGGAGACGGCCAACTGACCGAAGTCGAAGTGTTCGCGAAGCCGCGCATTGACTTCGTCAAGCGTACATTGCTCGTAGAACTTGATCACGTCGAACATATCGCTGTCCCGGAACCGGTAACGGGTATATTCTCCGGCGATGGACTCGGGGGAATTCAGCATTCGCAAGTAACCGCCGATTTTTTTGCGCTTGGCGCGCTCGAACGATGTCTGTTCGATGCCGCTGCCCACCGCCTCGGATACAGCGGACTTAATCGCTTCGATAAGCGTATCGGGCTTCGGCGTATCGCCTCCAATAACGGAGAAGGCGTAGTCGGTGCTGGAATTATATTCGTGGCCAAACGAATCGGAGATCAGCTCCTGTTCGTAGAGCGATTGATATAATGGCGAGCTTGGACCGATCAGCGCCTCCAGCATCAGCTTCGTCACGATTTCCCGTTTCAGCAAGGCGTCTCCTGCCAGGCCGACGTTCTTCTCCTTGAAGCCCAGCATACACTTAGGCAGCGACACTTGAAGCTTGGAGACTTTGCGCGGAATTTTGACGGACGAAGGCTCCTGGTCAAAATAACGTTTGATTTCACCCAGCGGCTGGAACGTTTTGGCATCCTGGTTGGCGCGGACAAGCTGGAACACTTCCTCGGCGTTGACTCCTCCCACGACAAACAGCATCATGTTGGACGGATGATAAAAGGTTTCGTAACAGCGATACAACGTCTCCTTATCGATCTGCTTGATCGACTCCACCGTGCCGGCAATGTCGATATGAACCGGATGGGTATGGTACAGGGCGTCAATAAGTCCGAAATAAACGCGCCAATCCGCGTTGTCCCGATACATATTGATTTCCTGTTCGATGATCCCCTTCTCCTTGTCTACGTTGGCATCGGTGAAATAAGGGTTTTGAACGAAATTGATTAATGTCGTTAAATTTTCGTTGATTTGTTCCGTGGCCGAGAAAAGATAGACCGTGCGGTCAAAGGTCGTGAAAGCATTCGCCGATGCGCCTTGCGCCGCGAACACGGAGAAAATATCGCCTTCCGGCTCCTCAAACATCTTGTGCTCGAGAAAATGCGCGATGCCGTCCGGCACTTTTGCCGGCTCCTGTCCCGAGACGGAGAAATGATTGTCGACAGAGCCGTACTTCGTCGAGAATGTGGCGTATGTCTTCTGGAAGCCTTCCTTTGGGAGCACGACGATCTCAAGGCCGTTGCTCAGCACTTCCCGGTACAATGTCTCTTGAACATGCGGATAGCGTAAAGTTTCCATTTGCCCTAAGCCTCCTTCCGGTCGCGCAGGAAGTAGATCGTATCCAGCTGCACCCGTTTCGCAACCGCTACGATATCTTCCGCCGTCACGTCCTGTACTTGCTTAAGCAGCTCGCCCGCCGTTCGTTCCTTGCCCGTCAGCACGCTATTGAAATCGTACGAAAGCATCTCGTAAGCGGAATCCTGCATCTCCCGGAGATGATTGGAGATCATCGCTTTCGTTTGATTGATTTCCAGATCGGACAGTTGGCCTTGCTTCATGGATTCCAGCTGCTCTTTGATGATGGCGACGGCTTTCTCGTAATTAGCGAATTCGATGCCGGACTGTATCGTGCAGATGCCCTTATGGCCGTCAAGCCGGCTGGCCGCGTAGTAGGCGAGGCTCTCCTTCTCCCTTACGTTCATAAACAGCTTGGAATGCGGATATCCGCCTAGAATTCCATTATAAAGCAGAGCGGCAGGATACAAGGCATCATTATAGCCGACTCCGGTTCGAAGGCCCATGTTCAGCTTGCCCTGACTCACTTCGAGACGATCGACGACATTCTTCACTTCCGTCACATCATGCTGCGTTACGGGATGCTTATAAGCAGAAGGTGATCCGCTCTTCAGTTGGAAAGCCCCGCGTACAAGCTTCGTTACTTCTTCCAGTGTCGTATCGCCTACGACATAGAGATCCAGCGCTGCGTCGTTTAGCCACTGATCATAGGTCTCGCGCAGCGATTGCGGAGTAATAGCCGCGATGTCGCTCCGCTGTCCCAGCGGATGCAGGCGATATGGATCGTCCGCGCACATCTCCTCGATGCAGCGTTCCGCTGCATATCTGATCTTGTCGTTGACAATAGCCTCCAGTCGCTTGCGCAGCGTTTCCTTCTCGGCCTCCACGTACTTGGCACGGAAGCCCCCGTTTTCGATGAGCGGATTCGTGACGACATCGCCCAAAAATTCGATCGAGGAAGCCAGCAGCGAATGTTCGGAAGAGACGAATGCGTCGTTAATGACATCCATTTTGAATTGAATGATTTGGGAATCGCCCCGTTTGTATACATCGAAGCCGAAGCCGGCTCCGTACATATCGTCAAGCTTCTCGCGGAAATTGATCGTCTCCGGCGTGGACGCCGTCCCCCTGCGAAGCACGAACGGGATCAGAGCAACAGGCGTGACCGTATCCTCCTGGAGAGGAAGGCCCGCGAACAACGAAATCGCAAACGTTTTGAACCGATTGGTGGGCAGTACATGCAAGCGAATACGCTCTAATTGCCCTCGTTGGAATGCACTCACGTAGGTTGGCTCCTTTCAGCGGCTTCACCTTCTGGTGCAACCGTTTTTACCATTTTAACCGATCAGAAATGGAAGAAGCAACCACTCCTGCTTGCGAGCAGAAGCGGTCGCTTCAAGGTTTGTCCGACGATTGCCGGCACTTGGCCTACATACAGAATATATGTTTGCCAATCGTCTTAATTTGCGTTCTTGTCCAAATCCACGCGGAAGTTGCCGTATCCGGATTAAAATAATACAGACATCCGCCCGTCGGATCCCAGCCGTTAAGGGCGTCCTCGACTGCTTCTCTCGCCTTCTGATTCGGCGTCAAATAGATTTGGCCATCAGCCACGGCCGTGAACGCACGCGGTTGGAAAATAACGCCGTAAACCGTGTTCGGAAAGCTCTCGGATCGGACGCGATTCAGAATGACTGCGGCTACCGCAACCTGCCCCTCGTATGGTTCGCCGCGCGCTTCGCCGTAGACGGCATTCGCCATAATCTTCAAGTCGTTCTCCGAAAGTCCCAGTCGATTGGATTGAGCCAAATTGCTTCCCGAGCCGGTGCCTGCATTACCTCCGGTATTGCTCCCGCCTCCGGTACCGCCTGAAGCCGCGCCGCCGGGAGAAGTAGAACCCGGCTTCCAGTTTTTCGTTGCATTCACCAGCTTCTTCTTCGTCTCGGCGCCGACGATACCGTCGGATTTCAGGCCGAATTTCCATTGGAACCAGGTCACGGCCCCCTTCGTCTTGGAACCGAACACACCGTCTATCTTGCCATTATAATAGCCGAGATGGGTCAGTCTGCCTTGCAGCTCCTGCACGTCCGCACCAGATGAGCCGACCTTAAGAGTTGCGCTGCTAAATGTCTCCGATACGGGACCAAAGCTTCCCTTAATAGCGTAGAAGGAGCTAAATGCAAGCAGCACGACGAGCGAAGTCACCACGATCAAACGAATTCTCATGTAGGGATCTGCCTTTCTCATGCAAGTTAGTTCGCTACGGATAGCGTTACCTGAGAGTAGTATGAGAAAATTGATTCCCTTCTATGCAAGAATTCGGCAAAAGAGAAGTTTAAATGCGTGTTGAACAACCTCTTTAGGAGCTGGCGCGGTTCGCTTGGAACTGCTCGAGTGACATCAGCACCTCGCGCGGCTTGCTTCCTTCGTAAGGGCCAACGATGGAGCGTGCCTCCATCTGGTCGATCAGTCTCGCAGCACGTGTATAACCGATTCTCATCCTGCGCTGGAGCAGCGATACGGAAGCCTGCTTCGCCTCCACAACGATCTGTACGGCCTGGTCGAACAGCTCGTCAAGCTGCATGTCTTCGTCCTCGGATTCCGCGTCAATTTCTGGCACGAGATCCTCCTTGTATTCCGCCTCTCCCTGATTCCTCGCAAAACTTACCAGTGCTTCCACCTCCTGATCGGAGAGGAAGGCGCCTTGTACGCGAATCGGCTTCGACATGCCCACGGGCAAGAACAGCATATCTCCGCGTCCGAGCAGCTTCTCGGCTCCTCCCATATCGAGAATCGTCCTGGAATCGACTTGCGACGAGACTCCGAACGCGATTCGGGAAGGGATGTTCGCCTTGATGACGCCTGTAATGACGTCGACGGATGGCCGCTGAGTAGCAATAATGAGATGAATTCCCGCTGCACGGGCCATCTGCGCAAGTCTCGCAATGGAGTCCTCGACATCGTTCGCGGCTACCATCATTAGATCCGCCAACTCGTCCACGATGATGACGTAGTACGGCAAAACGGCGGCCGGATTGTCAGCCATCAGCGTATTGTAGCCTTCTATATTGCGCGTCGACGATTTGGAGAACAGCTCGTAGCGTTTCTCCATCTCCACGACGATCTTCTTAAGCGCTAGCGATGCCCTGCGCGGATCCGTGACGACCGGAGCCAACAAATGCGGGATGCCGTTGTAGATGTTCAGCTCCACCATCTTAGGATCGATCATAAGGAATTTCACTTCGTCCGGTTTGGCCTTATACAGAATGCTCGTAATAATGCCGTTGATGCAGACGGACTTGCCGGAGCCTGTAGCGCCAGCAACCAGCAAGTGAGGCATACGTGCAAGGTTGCCGACGATCGTCTGACCGGATATATCCCGGCCGAACGCAATGGAGAGCTTGGAGGTAGCCGTCTGGAAGGCAGGCGTCTCCATCACCTCTCTCATGGTGACGACGGACACTTCCATGTTGGGCACCTCGATGCCAATGGCGGACTTGCCTGGTATCGGCGCTTCCATCCTTACATCCTTAGCCGCAAGAGCCAATGCAATATCATCGGTAAGGCCAACGATTCGGCTTACCTTGACGCCCGTCGCGGGCTGAACTTCGTAACGGGTAACCGCTGGCCCCCGAACGACGTCCAGCACCTTCGCGCGTACGCCGAAGCTTTCCAGCGTCGCTTCCAGCTTGCGCCTGGAATCGTACATATCTGAAGCGTCGGAGCCTCTGCTCATGCCAAGCGGCTTCTGCAGCAAAGTGAACGGCGGCAGACGATATGGCTTGGGTGCGGGCGGTGCAGGAGGAGCTCCGCTGACGACCATTTCTTCGCCAACCGGCCTTCGCGGAACCGTTTCGCCGCTTGCTTGAACGGCCTCGGCGCTATTGTCGTCCTCGTCGAACGTTTCGTCTTGCATGCCGTCTACGACATCGTCAAGATTCTCCGCAAGCACGTCAGTCTCTTTCATCTCGTTATAGGTTTGATTGTCGTCGTATTCTTGCTGTTGGGCGTTAGGAGGCCAATCGGGATTCCCCCATGCCTGCGCCTCCCCGTACTCTTCTCCTGTTGGGGAGGATGGATCGTTAGGTATGCTCCCCTCCGTCTCTCCTGTGTCAGCAAGGTTATGATCATCCTGCCGCATCCATGGAGGGAGCGAATCATTATTATCGTCAAAATGCGTTTCTGTCCCTATGCCGTTTTCAGCGGAGCTTTCGCCCGTTTTCTCCCATGGCTGCTCGGCAAGTCCGTTTTCCCATGAACTAACCGCTGCGCCTGGCTGTTCGTCCTTATCGCCAGTGAACTCCCACTCGTCATCCTCGGAGGCATGGCTCTTGCTCTCTTCGTTCCGCCAAGCGAAGAATATCGATTTACGTTTCTTTGGCCTCGGCTTGGAGAATTGATCATCATCATCGATCGTATTGTCATCGTATAATCCGCTTGGCTGAGCAGCCGTCGCTCCCGCAGCGGCAGCGGCAGCTTCACGCTTCGCCTTGTGGCTGCTTCGTTTGGCGTTAAGCAGCTTCAACATCCGTATGAATCTTGTCCGTATCAATCGGACCAGCTCGACATACGACTTGCCCGTTATCAACATGATCGCTATGGCGAACATGACAATATTAATAATGACGGCTCCGTAATAGCCAAACAAGGTGAATAACATTGCTAACATCAGCGCGCCGACATAACCTCCGCTAATAGGCTTGTCTTGAATTCGGAGTTCGCTCACCCCGTCAGAGGCCGAGGTCAGAAGCTGCTCCTGCAGCCCCTGGCTAAGCGCTCCCAAAATAACGCCGCCTGATAACGTCTCTCTTTCGACGCCCTGGAATCTGGCGTTTACATCGGAGATCGAGCTGCTGAGCGCAAGGCCCAGCACAAGCACAAGCAGCCCCGTCTTGCGGCTTGTCCAGCCCCGGGGCCATGCCCTCTTAACCATTACAGTAAGACCTATGTATATGCCGACAAGCGCAAGCACGAAATAAAATTTGCCCAGAAACAAACCAAACAGCTTGGATAAGGCGCGTCCAACAGTCGCTTCGCCGGATAATGCGATGATGGATATTGTAATAATGAGAATACCGTATACTTCATACTTCAGTTGAGCGCCAATCGATTTTTTGCGTCCCTTTTTCTTTGCCATGCCGTCACCTCGGATTTCCATTATAGCACAGTTCCGGGTGACGGACTATTTCACTTCCGAACAACTATTCGAAGCCGAACGCAATCAATGATCCCGGCGCCAGCGTTGGATCCAGATAGTCGTACAAGGAGCAATCCAACAGTCTTACAATTTTACCGCAGCCTGGCGCTACGGGAATAACAAGCATTCTTATACCCTTTGCCGTAACGTCAAGCATGGGTTCCCCCTCTTCTCCGTAGCCCTGTAGAACCAGCTCTAGAGGCATGATAGTATGCAGGGTCATTGCGTAGCGCCTCCTTCTAAACCGACCTCGCTTGACGCAGCCATAATTCCAGCTGCAACCGATGCGTCTATGCTCGAAGGTTGAGGCGCTGCCGCACGTTTCGTTTCAATCAATCCATTTAAACTCCGAAGCGCATCTCCCAATCCGCCGATATTGTCAATGAGGCCATGCTTTACGGCATCAGCTCCGATTACTGTCGTACCGATATCGCGTGTAAGCTCGCCAGTCTTGAACATGAGTTCTTTAAAAGTAGTCTCAGAGATATTCGAATGAGAAGTAACGAATCGTACGACGCGTTCCTGCATTTTCTCCAAATATTCGAACGTTTGCGGCACTCCGATGACCAGTCCGTTCATCCGGATGGGATGAATCGTCATTGTTGCGGTTTCCGCGATATAGGATAGGTCTCCTGACACCGCTATGGGTACGCCGATGGAATGCCCGCCGCCAAGCACTAACGTTACCACCGGCTTCGACAATGACGCGATCATCTCGGCGATCGCGAGTCCGGCCTCAACGTCTCCTCCCACCGTGTTTAGTACGATTAGCACCCCTTCGATTTTCGGATTCTGTTCGGCGGCTACAAGCTGGGGGATCATGTGTTCATATTTCGTCGTCTTATTTTGCGGCGGAAGAATGAGATGGCCTTCGACTTGTCCGATGATTGTCATGCAAAAGATATTGGATTCCGCCGGAACTGGCGGAGATACGGTTCCCAATTGCTGAATGCTTTCAATTGCAGCCGATTTCCGCTTCTCGTCTTGAGGCGCTCCTTGCGGTTCAGGTTGGGCCGGCGGCGGCTCCGATCCATTGCTTTTAATTCCTTCATTCATGTATCCAAACGACATGCTTATATCCCCCTCATATCCATCATGTAGTTCTGCAGCTTGTCATAGTATGGAATGTCATGAGAACAATTATCCGAACTAAAATAACGGTGCAGCCGACCAAAAAAAAATCGCCTTCCCTCCGGTTGCCCGGCTGAAAAGCGATTTCTATATCGTGATGGGTATTTGTATACCGTCTAAACCTCCATGATGATCGGCAATATCATAGGGCGGCGACGTGTCTGTTCGTAGAGGAATCGTCCAAGTGCGTCCTTGACGTTTGTCTTGAGCGATGCCCACTCGTTAACTTTGTCGTTCATAAGCTTGTTGAGTGTTGAAGTGACGATCCGGTTGGCTTCGTCCAGAAGGCCTTCCGACTCCCTAACGTATACGAACCCGCGGGAGATGATGTCCGGACCGGATAGAATCGTGCCATCCTGCTTGCTGAGCGTCACGACTACGACCAGAATGCCGTCTTGCGACAGCAGCTTGCGATCACGCAATACAATGTTGCCTACGTCGCCGACGCCAAGTCCGTCAATAAGAACATTGCCTGCCGGCACCTTGGAGCCCTTGCGACCTGCGCCGCCTTGGAATTCTACCGTATCGCCGTTCTCGACAATGAAAATATTTTCCTTATCGATGCCGATTGACTCGCCCAGTCTGCCATGCAAGCGAAGCATACGATATTCGCCGTGAATTGGAATAAAGTACTTTGGCTTGATGAGGTTCAGCATGAGCTTAAGCTCTTCCTGGCTGCCGTGACCCGATACGTGGACGCCAGACACGGAGCCTGGTCCATAGATGACATTGGCGCCGAGCTTGAACAGCTCGTCTACCGTACGTCCTACGTAACGCTCATTGCCAGGAATCGGCGTAGCGGCGATAATAACCGTGTCGCCAGGCAAAATATCGACTTTGCGATGCGTGGAGCGCGCCATTCTCGTCAAAGCGGACATGGGTTCTCCCTGGCTGCCAGTGCAAAGAATAACGACGCGGTCGGCGGCCAGCTTGTTCACTTCTTCCGGCTCGATCAGCATGCCTTCAGGGATGTTAAGGTAGCCAAGCTCCGATGCGATACCGACTACGTTGACCATGCTGCGGCCAACGACTGCAATCTTGCGGCGAGTTGCAATCGAAGCGTTGATGATCTGTTGAATCCGATGCACGTTGGAAGCGAAGGTGGCAACGACGACGCGTTGAGTGGACTTGCGGAAGATATCTTCAAGCTCGTCCCCTACCTTGCTCTCGGAAGGCGTGTAGCCAGGCCGTTCTGCGTTTGTACTGTCGGACAGCAATGCCAGTACGCCGCGGCTGCCGATTTCGGCAATACGCTGCAGGTCGGCGAACTGATCGTTTACTGGCGTATGGTCGAACTTGAAGTCGCCCGTATGAACGACGATGCCTTCCGGTGTATCCAGGCAGACGCCTACGGAGTCCGGAATACTGTGGTTGGTCTTGAAGAAGCTCGCACGAATGGCGCCGAGTTGAATCTCGGAATCCGCATTGATCAGGATGCGCTTCGTCTCGCCCAGCAGGCCCGCTTCCTTTAGCTTTCCTTCGATCAGTCCGAGCGTCAGCTTTGTTCCGTAGACAGGGACATTAAGATGTCTGAGCACGTATGGCAGACCGCCAATGTGGTCTTCGTGACCGTGTGTAATGAGGATGGCGCGAACCTTGTCGCGGTTCTCCGTCAGGTAAGAAATATCCGGGATGACAATATCAATGCCGAGCATGTCCTCTTCCGGGAATTTGAGACCCGAATCCACAACGACGATATCGTTGTTATATTGGATCACGTACATGTTTTTGCCGATCTCGCCTACTCCGCCCAGTGCGAATATAAGCAGCTTATCTTGGTTGTTGTTTTTCTTAGACAAATGGATCTATACCTCCTATAGAAAGTGTCATTATTCATGCTTTATCCGATTATTGGTATTACAGATAACGCCAGATGCCGCTCTGACGGTAAGAACTGGAATTGATTTTGTTTGCCGCACCCAATCACTTGTGATCATTATACATGATGAAAAAGATGGAATACAAGTGCAACCGGATAATCCTCTATCCGATAGCGTCTCCAAAACGTTTCATCCTTAGATATGCAAAAAAAACCGATGCAGCGCATCGGTCCTTGCTCTAACAGACGCCAGCGACGCTATTTGTCCGATTTTTAACCTCAAACAAATCTAACGGACTCAGATGACGGCCGTCCACAATGAATCGATAGCCTCTGTTAGTCCATTAGACTGTCGAAAAACTAAAAAAATCGAAAAATAGCGTCAGTTATGTCCGTTTTACTATGAAATCAAATCCCGAAGAAAAGCCCGCTCCGCTTCGTTTGCATCGATCAGCGGAAGCCGCACCCCGCCAACGGGATAACCTTTGAGCGACAACGCATATTTAACCGCGACCGGATTCGGCACGGGATGAGGACAGTTGAACAAACCCTTGAAAATGGTGAACAGCTTTCCATTTAGCTTTGCTGCTTCCGCGACATTACCCTCTACATAGGCATTAACCAACGCCTTCATGTCGGCTCCAATAATGTGGCTCGCCACGCTGACGATTCCGTATGCTCCGACAGCGAGTGCCGGCAGCGTCATGGCGTCGTCCCCGCTGTATACGCGGAATCCGTCCGGCGCTCCGCTTACGATCAGAGTAAGTTGCTCCAGCGAAGCACAATCCTTCGTTGCAACAATGTTGTCAAGCTGTGCCAGGCGAAGCGTCGTCTCTACGGAAATATTGACGCCCGTGCGCCCCTCCACGTTATAGAGTATGATCGGCAGCGTGGTCGATTCTGCTATAGCCTTGAAGTGGCGGTACAAACCTTCTTGGGAAGGCTTATTATAATAAGGAGCGACAAGCAGGATTCCGTCCACGCCGCATTGCTGGGCAGATTTCGTCAGATGAATCGTATGGGCAGTGTCGTTGCTGCCCGTACCGGCGATGATCTTGCAACGTCCAGCGGCGTGCTCGACCGCGAATGCGAAGAGCTTCAGCTTCTCTTCCTCCGTCAAGGTAGGCGACTCGCCCGTCGTGCCGGAGACAACGATGCTGTCACTGCTTTGCTCGTCAATCAAGTAATCAATCAGCTTACCGGCGGTTTGCCAATCGATAGATCCTTCCGCATCAAATGGTGTAACCATCGCTGTAATCAATCTTCCGAAATCCATAGAGACTCCTCCTAGAATTGTACAATAATGCTGTTAATTGCTTCATAAATGAAGATCGAACTTGGAATGCAGCGCCCGAAGCGCGACCGCCATATCTTCGTCGCGGACCAGGACCCAGATTGTAGTATTGGAATCGGAGGATTGCATGATGCTGATGCCTTGCTCCGTCAACGCCTCGACGATACGCGCCATGACGCCCGGCTGACCGTTCATTCCGCCTCCTATGACGGAGATCTTGGCGCAGCCAGGGGTCAGCACCGGCGCGAAGCCCGCTTCCCGAAGCAGCCGTTCCGCGGTATCCGCGTCCCGGTCAAAGACCGTGTATAGAGCGCCGCTTGGCGTAACATTAATAAAGTCTACGCTGATATGATGTCTGGCCATCGTCTGGAACACTTGCAGTTGCATGTCGCTCTGTCCCTCGATCGCTTTTACCGCTATCTGGGTAATGCCGGGCACATGCGCAATGCCGGTCACATGTCTGTCCCTGAAATCATGATCGGCTGCCGCAGAAGCATCATCCGTAACGAGCGTGCCGACCTCCTCCGAGAAGGTGGAGCGAACCCTTACCGGGATTTTCGCCTGCTGGGCAATCTCGACCGCGCGGGGGTGCACAACCTTGGCCCCTTGCCTTGCCAAATTGCAAATTTCCGCATAACTTACGACAGGAAGCGGTTTGGCATCGGCCACGATCCGAGGATCCGCGGTCAAAATGCCATTAACGTCGGTGTAAATATCGACCATTTCCGCGCGCAAAGCAGCGCCGATTGCCGTCGCCGTCGTATCGCTGCCGCCCCGTCCAAGCGTCGTCAGGTCGCCTTGGGCGGTTAAGCCCTGGAAGCCGGCGACCACGACAACTTGGCCTTTAGCCAATTGCGTGAGGACGGGCTCCGGGTCAATACGCTTAATTCGCGCCGCCCCGAAGCTTTCGTCCGTTAAAATCCCTGCGCTTCCACCCGTTAACGCAACAGAGGAAATGCCTCTGGCATTGAGCATGCTGCACAATACGGCTGCCGATATAATCTCGCCGCAGCCAAGCAGCATATCCCTTTCTTTTGCCGGTAGACTGTCTCCGCTTTGCCGGACAAGCTCTAACAACGTATCCGTGGCGTACGGATCACCGCTGCGTCCCATAGCGGAAACGACGACGACAAGACTATTGCCGTCGCCCCGTTCCCTATTGATATGATAAATAACACGTTCTCTAGCTTCCGGGCTGGATACCGAGGTTCCTCCGAATTTCTGTATGAGGATTCGCAAGCCGTTAGCCTCCTATCTTCGAGTGAAGACGAGAAGCAGCACGTTATCCGTAATGAATCCATGAACCCGTGGAAAATAATTGCTGCGATATGATCATGATCCTTGCCAAGCCTTGTAGATGGTCCTCGGAAGTCAGAGGCAGCTGCTTAACATCCTCGATCGTTTAATCCCATTCGTTATCCATCAAAGTTTTCTAATGTCGTGGAACGCCTCAATTATCCGTGCCGCTCTACCAGCATCGGCTGAAGCTGCTTGCCCTGAAGCGCGGCCTCGCAAGCTTCCAGCACCAGATCCATACGAGCGACCAGCGAATTGGGCTTCTGAATCGGATTATCCTGACCAAAGGGTACGAAATAAATATGTTTAGCTACTAATAGCTTCGCTATATTCGCGGCGTTAAGGCCCAAGCCGTCATTCGTCGAAATGGCGAGTACGATCGGTCTGCCGTTGCGCATCTGCGCCTTGGCGGCCATCAATACGGCGCTGTCCGTAATTGCGTTAGCGAGCCGGCTCGTCGTGTTGCCCGTGCAAGGCGCGATAACAAGAACGTCAAGCAGCTTGGAAGGTCCAAGCGGCTCCGCCTGAACGATCGTCGAAATGATCTCGTTGCCCGTAATGCCCCTAAGCTGCTCTTGCCATTCCTTCGCCGTTCCGAATCTCGTATCTGTCGTAATCAGCGTATTCGAAACGATCGGCACGACATTTGCACCGGCATCGACGAAACGCTTGATCTCCGGCATCACTTCTGCGAACGTGCAGTGAGAGCCGGACAATGCATAACCTACCGTAATTCCGTTCCAATTCATATCCCATTCCCCCGCTTATTCGTATCATCCATGATCAACTGAGTCAAGCAATCCGCTATGATGCGTCCAGCTGTTTTGGGTGCGACGATTCCGGGGAGTCCGGGTGCGAGCATCGCCTTGATGCCACGTTTCTCTGCGAAGCGGAAATCGGTTCCGCCAGGCTTCGAGGCAAGGTCGATGATAACCGCTCGCGATGGTAGATTTGCGATAATTTGCGCTGTGACTATCATAGTCGGAATTGTATTAAAAAGCAAGTCAATGTTGCCCGCATTATGCAGTAAAGCCCCCGTATAGAAAGGCTCGAAGCCCATCTCCGCCGCCCTTGCAAAATGCTCTGAGCGCCTGACGCCAACCTTGACTTTAGCCCCTAATCCATGCAAGGCTCGAGCCATCGTAAAGCCGGTCCGGCCAAAGCCGAGCACCATGCTTCGTGAACCATGGATTGTAATATCCGTATTCTGAATAGCCATCATCAGGGCGCCTTCCGCCGTTGGGATGGAATTATAGATGGCTACATCGTCCCGATCGAACAACTCGACCAGCTTCAGGCCGTATTGCCCGCACAATTGTTTCAAGTAAGGCTTTGCCATGCCCGTATAAACCGTACAATGTGCGGGCAGTTTCGCCATATGCGATTCGCCGAGCACAATTTCCCGATCGCTGAATACGGCGTGAATCAGGCCATTGTCTTCGGTACCTACGGCAGGCAGCAGCAGCGCGTCGACATTTTCGAACAAAGCTTCTTCGAACTCGGCATGCACGGCGCCGTCGAGCGAAGAGTGCAAGCCATCGAAGCCGCATACGGTGACGGAAGCGTCCAGCTCGCTCAGCTTGCGTATAACCTCCAGTTGCCGGGCATCGCCGCCGAGCATCAGCACTTGAACGCCTGTAAGCATTAAGCGTCACTCCTTTCAAAAACAAATAAGCAATCAGATGCTCATAAGGATATAGACCATCTTATGCCGCCGCCCAAAGCGGGGTGAAAGTTTGCGCGCAACAAAAAAAGCCGTACAGCCGATAGCCGTACGACTTCCTCATTACTTCACTCCGGTATGTCCGAAACCGCCTGCGCCTCTCACCGTATCCGGAAGCTCCTCCGCTTCCTCGATCGTCACCTGGGGCACGACCTGGAACACCATTTGCGCAATACGTTCGCCTCTTGTGACGGCGAATGGCTCCGCCCCCAGATTAACGAGCAGCACCTTCACCTCTCCGCGATAATCCGCGTCGATCGTGCCTGGCGAATTCAAGCAGGTAATGCCATGCTTGTATGCCAGTCCGCTGCGCGGACGAATCTGCGCTTCCAGCTCCATGGGCATCGCCATGGAGAAGCCCGTCGGAATGAGCTTGCGCTCTCCCGGCTGCAAGACTACAGGCTCGCTTACGGCAGCCTGCAGGTCGAAGCCCGCAGCCCACTCCGACATTTTGCGAGGAACCGCGATGTCTTCGTTGCCTTCCAATCGTTTAAACAGAACCTGGTACAAGCTGATCTCTCCTCAATCCCGCAAATTCTTTGTCGGTCGTGCCCACTGTCGCTACTGCAAAAGGCACGGCCAACATCCGCTTGGTTACTTCGCGGATATGATCCATCGTCACATTATCGATACGCGCAAGCAACTCGTCAAGCGTGTAATGGCGTCCCAGCATCAGCTCGTTTTTGCCGATCCGGTTCATTCTGCTGCTCGTGCTCTCAAGGCTCAGGATAAGAGATCCCTTAAGCTGCTCTTTGCCTCGATGAAGCTCGTCTTCGCCTAGTCCCTTGACGGACAATTCGTGCAGCTGTTCCATGGTCAGCTCCAGCACGTCCTTCGTCTGCTTCGGAGCCGTACCCGCATAGACCGTAAACAGACCCGAATCCGCATAACCCGTATGATACGAATAGACGGAATACGCAAGTCCTCGTTTCTCCCTGATTTCCTGGAAAAGCCGCGAGCTCATGCCACCGCCGAGCGCGTTATTAAGCAGCACCATCGGATACAGCAGCGGATCGGCGTTGGAGCAGCCTGGGAAGGAGATGCAGAGATGATTTTGCTCCGTTTTTTTCTTAAAGAAGATATAGTCCCCGTGGAAAGCCGGCGGCGTTACGACTACAGGCTCCGAATGCCGCGAGAAGGCGCCAAAGTACTGCTCCAGCATCGCCAGCAGCTTCTCGTCTTCCACATTGCCCGCCACGCTGATGACGGTGTTCTCAATGGTGTATCTGTCGTTCATGTAACCGCGCAGCGTATCGGGACCCATCGACTCAAGCCGTTCCTTAAGCCCGAGAATGGAATAGGCAAGCGGATGACTGCCGAACGCGGCGCGCGAAGCTTCATCATGGACCTTGTCGTCCGGAGTATCCTCGTACATCGCGATTTCTTCAAGAATTACGTTTTTTTCCTTGGCCAGCTCTCCTTCGTCGAACTGCGAATGGAAGAACATGTCCGACAAGGCATCCACGGCAAGCGGCAGATGTTCGTCAAGCACTTTCGCGAAGTAACACGTATATTCCTTCGACGTAAAAGCATTGACGTTGCCTCCGATGCCGTCGAACAGATCCGCAATGTCCTTGGCGGACCGTTTCTCTGTACCCTTGAACAACATATGTTCGATAAAATGGGAGATGCCGCTGTTGTCTACCGTCTCGTTGCGCGAGCCTGTCTTCACCCAGATACCGAACGAAACGGAACGAACTGTAGGTATATTTTCCACCATGACGCGCAAGCCGTTGCTAAGTACGTATTTATTCACCAAGCGTCCCCCTATATTGGCGTTATGCCAATCTGTATTAACACGAATGATTCCACTATATCAGAATCCAACTCCGCCCTCAACAACAGCGGGCGTCCGCTCCGAAGACAGCGTCTGGCTTACTGTGCCGATCAAGTATCCCTTCGCTTTGGCGCTTGCAATCATGCCAGGCAGCGCTTGGCTCGAAGAAGCTGTCGGATGCATGAGAATCAGCGCCCCCGGCTCCAGCTTTCTGTCGATTTTCTCCACAATGGCACTAGGCGCCGGCTTCATCCAGTCGATCGTATCGATGGTCCACAGCACCGTCTGCAAGCCTAGCTCCTTCGCGACCTGCAAGGTGGCTCCATTGTAGGAACCGGACGGCGGGGCGAACCACCGATTATCGCCAATGCCCAGCCTCTCTTGCAGCAGCTTCTCTGTACGCGTTATTTGGGAAGACTGATCGCTTCGATTCAAATTTTTCATATCCGGATGCGAATACGCATGATTGGATAACTCATGACCGGCATCCATAATTTTGCGGGCAAGCTCGCTGTTCTTGTTCAGCCAGGAACCGTCCAGAAAAAACGTTGCCTTGACATTCTCCCTGGCAAACGTCTCCAGGATGGGATCAATGTACTCATTGCCCCAAGCGACATTGACCATAAAAGCGATCATCCGTTTGTTAGGATTGCCTCTGTAGACCGGCTGCGCGCCAAGATCCCCGAGACCGATCTTCGGTTCGATTTCTTTGTATTGATATGGGATGGGATCCGTCCTGGCTGCTTGAAGAGCCGCTTCGTAGGTACGCTCGATATCGACCGCAAGTCCGTTATAGCCGGGAATGGCATGCCAAACCCGATCAATCCTAGCATCGATTGGCGCCGAATACCGACTTTCTGCTTCCGCGACGATCCGATTGTACAGCTCCTTCTTCTCTTCTTCCGACAAGGAAGGCGGTCCGAACGCGTAAGTCGCGTCATGCCCGGCCTTAACCGAGTGGATAAAAGCGCTAATATCCCCGTTTAATCGTATAAATACGAGCACCATCAATAGGCTTGCCGCTATTGCAGCAGCTTTGCGCAGCGCCATGTCCCCCACTCCCCGCTTATCCAGTCCCATCCGGAATCCTTCAGCGCCTGAACAGCTAAAACGGCGGTGCTGTTGGAGTCCGATATGCGGTTATGAACCATCTTATGAGCGGAAGGACAACTTTATGCGGCTTGTACCCAAACAAAAAGAGGCAGATGATATCTGACTCTTCGCTTGGTGCCTATTTAGTTTCGAGCGAAATTACTTGGTTTCCGGGGACGCTTCCTGCGTCAGGAGCACTTTGCGCGAAAGGTTGACTCTGCCTTGCTGATCGATCTCCGTTACCTTCACGGTAATCTGGTCGCCAATTTTAACAACGTCCTCGCATTTCGCTACGCGTTCCGTAGACAGTTGGGAGATGTGGACAAGGCCGTCCTTGTTCGGCAAAATTTCGACGAATACGCCGAACTTCTCGATCCGTTTGACCGTTCCCAGATAAATCTCTCCGACAACGACTTCCTTGACGATGCCTTCGATAATCGACTTGGCTTTTTGATTCATCTCTTCGTTGGAGGAAGCGATAAACACCATGCCGTCTTGCTCGATATCGATTTTGACACCTGTTTCCTCGATAATTTTGTTGATGATTTTGCCGCCGGCGCCGATAACGTCGCGGATCTTGTCCGGATTAATGCGGAGCGTCAAAATCTTAGGCGCGTATTTCGACAAGTTCGTACGCGGCGCGCTCATCACTTCCATCATCTTGCCGAGGATATGCAACCGTCCTTGACGCGCTTGCTCCAGCGATTGCTGCAAAATCGCGCGGTCGATGCCATCGATCTTAATGTCCATCTGAATCGCCGTAACGCCGGCAGCGGTACCAGCCACTTTGAAGTCCATATCGCCCAGATGATCTTCCATCCCTTGAATATCGGACAGGATGGAGAAATGTTCGCCGTCCTTGATCAGACCCATCGCGATACCCGCTACCGGCGCTTTGATCGGAACTCCTGCGTCCATCATGGCCAGCGTGCTGGCGCAAATGCTCGCCTGCGACGTAGAGCCGTTGGACTCAAGTACTTCGGATACGAGACGAATCGTGTAAGGGAAATCCGTTTCCGAAGGAATAACCTTGGACAATGCGCGTTCTCCGAGCGCGCCGTGGCCGATCTCCCTGCGTCCTGGAGGACGTAAAGGACGAGCTTCGCCTACGCTGAATGGCGGGAAATTATAATGGTGCATAAAGCGCTTGGTCTCTTCCGGCGAGATGCCGTCAAGAATTTGCACGTCGCCCATTGCGCCGAGCGTACAGATGCTTAGCGCCTGAGTCTGACCGCGTGTGAACAGGCCAGAGCCGTGCGTGCGCGGGAGCAAGGATACATCGCATTCGATCGGACGAATCTCATCGAGACCGCGGCCGTCGGGACGTACCTTGTCATGCGTAATAAGGCGGCGTACTTCTTCCTTCACGATGTCGTAAAGCACTTCCTTCACGTCGCCCAGCCATTCTGGCGTATCGGCGTAGACCGTCTCGAAGTGCGTCACGGTATCGCCGTTTACGGCGTCGATTGCTTCTTGACGCGCGTGTTTCTCGGCGATCTTGATCGCTTCTACCAGACGTTCCGATGCGAATGCGCGAACCGCAGCGTTCACTTCTACGTTTACGGCGTGAAGCTTGACTGCCATTTTTTCTTTGCCTGCAGCTGCCGTCAGCTCTTCGATCGTAGCCACGATGCCTCTGATCGCGTCGTGCCCGAACATGATGGCTTCCAGCATGACTTCCTCGGATACTTCGTTCGCTTCCGCTTCCACCATCATGATAGCGTCCTTCGTACCTGAAACAACGACAAAAATATCCGTCTCTTGTTCCTGCTCAACCGTTGGGTTGATGATGAATTTGCCATCGATGCGGCCGACTACAACCCCGCCAATCGGCCCGTTGAACGGAACGTCCGAGATCGAAAGTGCTGCCGAAGTACCAATCATTGCCGCAATCTCCGGCGTGCAGTCTTGATCGACGCTCATGACGATGTTGGCAATCTGCACATCGTTGCGGAATCCTTCCGGGAACAGCGGACGAATAGGTCTGTCCGTCAAGCGGCTGGACAGAATCGCCTTCTCGCTCGGTCTGCCCTCGCGCTTAATGAAACCGCCCGGGATTTTGCCCACCGCATACAATCTCTCTTCGTAGTTGACAGTCAGCGGGAAGAAATCCAGATCTTTTGGTTCTGAAGAAGCAGTGACGGTACAAAGGATAACCGTCTCTCCGTAACGAACCGTTACGGCTGCGTTCGCTTGCTTGGCCAGTCGGCCTGTCTCCAAGCTTAACGGTCTTCCGCCAAGCGTCATTTCAACTTTATGTATCATTCGCGAGCCTCCGTTCATAGTAGAATCAAGATTCTTATAGTGAGAGTTCAAAAAGTTCGGTTTTCAGCACAATAGCATATGCTTCCGATGCTGCGTTTTTTTCAAAAACGCTGCAGAAGATTGGATAAAGGTAGAAACTGAGGAGCGGAGCGTAGTGGAAGCTACGTGAGCACCGGAAGTTTCGCCTGAATTCAATATTCGATGCCGAGTATGCTTCTTGGGATACTTCGTGATCAAAAGCGGACTTTTTGAACAACCTCTTGTAATTTTACAAAAAGCAACCCGTATCCCTCTCAATGGGGACGATCAGGTTGCTTTCTGTTACGCATGTTTTAACGGCGAAGGCCGAGTTTTTCAATCAATGCGCTATAACGTCTTACGTCTTTGTTCTTCAGGTAAGCCAGCAGCTTACGGCGTTGACCGACCATCTTGAGCAGACCACGGCGGGAGTGATGATCTTTTTTGTGTTCCCGCAAATGTTGCGTCAAGTTCACGATGTTTTCCGTAAGGATAGCGACTTGAACTTCAGCGGACCCCGTGTCGCTTGCATGCGTCTTGTGAGTCTCGATCAGCTCTTGTTTACGTTCTTGTGTAATTGCCATCCTTGTTCACCTCCTTCTATCTTAATCGCCATTAGCCTCGCCGCCGCCGGTGAGAGCGGACAACCAAGCCAAGGTTCGGCTGGACCGCTTCCGAATGCTTGTACAAACTTCGTTCGGTCACAACTTTGATCAGTATATCACATGACAAGGCAGGTTGTCGAGTTCTAAAGACTTTGATTAATCGCACGAGCTTGTGCCGCGTCGGCAGCGATCTGGCTGATCAATTGATCAATCGAGCCGAACTTTTGCTCCGAGCGAATGAAAGCTTTAAATTGCACCCTGATTTCCTTGCCGTAAATGTCCCGGTCGAAATCAAACAGATTCGCTTCCATAACGGGCTTGATCTCCGACTTGTTGAAGGTCGGCTTCATTCCGTGATTAAGTACGCCGTTGTATGCGACACCGTCCAGCCATGCCGTAATGGCATAGACGCCAAGCTTCGGGGCTACGTAAGGATCATGCAGCTCGAGATTGGCAGTAGGAAAGCCGATGGTACGCCCTCTCCCGTCGCCGTGAACGACGGTTCCTGATACTTCATAAGGACGACCCAACAGGCTGTTCGCCTTGTCAAGATTGCCTTGCTCCAGCGAATCTCGCGTATATGTGCTGCTAACCTTGACGCCGTTATCGTATAATGGCTCGACAATGCTGACTCCGATATCCGGCTTGCACAGCTCAAGCAGAGTCGAAGCATTGCCCGCGCCTTTGCTGCCGAAAGTAAAGTCGAATCCAACCACGGCATGACCGACGCCGAGCGGACGCAATACGCCGCTGACGAATTTGGAAGGCGATACCGCGGCGAAGCTGAGGTCGAAGCGCATCACATACATAATATCAACGCCGAGCTCTTCGAACAACGCCTGCTTTTTGTGAAGCGGAGTCAGACAGCTGTAATAGTGTTCTCCATGGCCCAGCACTTCCTTGGGATGCGGGGAGAAGGTCATGACAGCCGACAGCATTCCTTCCTTGCGGGCAACGTCAACCGCTTGCCGGATGACGTTTTGATGCCCTCGATGTACGCCGTCGAAGTGACCGATCGCAATGGAGACCGCCTTCTCCTGCACAAGCTCTGCCAGATTCGTAAAAGGATAAGAGATCGAAATCATTTTCACCGCGAATACACCTGCATTTCCATAAAAGAGGTAGTTCAAAAACTTCGCTTCATCCAACCTTCTACAACGTTTTTTAAAAAAACGCAGTATCGGAAGCATACGCTACGGTACTGAAAACCGAACTTTTTGAACCTTATTGAAATTTCAAGAGAAAACCTTGACCGGGCGCAAGCCGTAGATTTCCATGTCGCATTCGAAAATGCCAATGAACGACTCGCGGGTATCCGTTACGCGGAACAGCGTGCCATGTACCCAGGGCTCTTGAATAGATGCCGATCGAAGCGACAGCTTTTGTCCGCGCAGCGCCTTGGCTGCAGCTTCCTCCGTAACGACTGCCTTCGGAATATGGTCGATGGCTTCCTCTGGAGAGATAAGACGGCTCTCGAGCTCGCCTGCGGCCTGCAATTGCTCGATCTCCTCCAGAGTCAGGCACTGCTCGGCCTGAATTCCGCCGGACATCGTTCTGGTCAAGCTCTTCATCGTGGCTGGCACGCCGAGAGCCTTGCCAATATCGACGCATAACGTGCGAATATATGTCCCCTTGGAGCATACGGCCGAGAACGTAATTTCCGGGTGTTCCATATCGAGCTCGGAAGCAAGGAGCCGAATCTCATGTATGCGAACTTTGCGAGACTTCCGGTCTACTGTTTTCCCTTCCCTGGCAAGCTCGTACAATCGCTTCCCGTCTACCTTGACAGCGGAGAACATCGGCGGCACTTGTTCAATCTCGCCCAGGAATTGTCCCAGCACGGCTTCCAGCTCTTGCTCCGTGAAACGGCGGACAGGTTCCTGTGCCAGAACGTCGCCCGTCATGTCCTCTGTATCTGTAGCAATGCCCAGCTTCAGTACCGCTTCGTAGGCCTTTGGCCGCTCCTGCACATACTCGACGACTCTCGTCGACCGGCCCAGGCATAGAGGCAAAACGCCAGTAACCATAGGATCAAGAGTGCCCGCATGACCAATCCGCTTCATTTTTAATAGTCGCCTTGCTTTGGCCACAACATCATGGGATGTCCAGCCAGCCGGCTTCCATACCGCAAGTATGCCATCCATTGTTAGACCAGCGCCTTTCTAGCGGCTTCGACGAGCAACGCCGACGCGGCCGATATCGGCCCATCCAGCGTGCAGCCGGCGGCCCGGACATGCCCTCCGCCACCAAATGATTGGGCAATGGCGGCAACATCCGCTTTGCCGGCGGAACGAAGGCTGGCTTTGACTTGTCCGGACTCCGTCTCTTTAAACAGAATGCCGACTTCTACGCCATCTACGTTAAGCGCGTAGTTCACAATGCCTTCGAGATCGTCAGGCACCGCACCGCATTCCCGCAGATCATCCTTTGTCATGTACAGCCAGCCAATCTCCAAATTGTCGGAGAAAGTCAAACGGCTAAGCGCGGTTTGCAGCAGCTTGAGCTTGCCGATCGTCATCTTTTCCAGCAGATGATCCGCAAGCCTGCTGCCGGACACGCCAATAGCGAGCAGATTCGCCGCAATCTCCATCACGCGCGGGCTGGTGTTGGAATAGCGGAAACCTCCCGTATCCGTCAGCAGCCCCGTATAGATCGCAGTCGCGCAATCGAGATCGGGCGTGATGTCCGCCGCTTCAAGCAAGTCGTACAAAATCTCAACGGTTGCCGCAGCTTCCGGCCGAATGATATTCAACGTCCCGAAGCCGTCATTTGTCGGATGGTGATCGATGTTCAGCAGCGCTGCTCCGGATGCAAATAAGCTCGCTGCCTCCCCGATGCGGCGATAATCCGCACAATCGACCGCAATGATCGCATCGTAAGTGCCTTCAAGTTTAACAGCCTTTAAAGAATGAATCTCCTCGAATCGATGCAAGAATGACAGCCTTGAAGGCAGCAAACTTTCGTTCACCAGAACAGCGGTCTTCCCAAGTTTGGATAACAGCCAAGCCACAACCGATGTTGAGCTAATGGCGTCTCCGTCCGGCTGGACATGGGAGACAACAAGAAAGGAAGCATGACCTTCGATGAAGGCCAATGCTTCTTTCAACAAGTCGTTATAGCTCTGGGGCCGCGTCACTTCGCGTCGCTTCCTTTGTTAATATCTTCGAGCAAGGATTCGATCCGGCTGCCGTATTCGATGCTGCTGTCGAACTTGAATAATAGCACCGGCGTGTGGCGAAGCTTCATGCGCTTGCCAAGCTCCGAACGAAGGAAGCCTGTCGCGCTTGCCAGCGCTTTGAGCGTTGCTTCCTTCTGCTCGTCATTGCCGAGTACGCTAAGGTAAATCTTCGCTTGCGACAAATCGCTTGTCGTCTCCACGCCCGTAACGGTTATAAATCCGATGCGCGGATCCTTCAATTCCATTTGAATAATGCTGCTAAGCTCTTTTTTGATCTGCTCGCTTACGCGGCCTACCCGAATTTTTGCCATTGCTTAATCACCTCTCAACCGACTCCATGATGAAGGCTTCGATTACGTCGCCTTCTTTAATATCGCTAAAGCGTTCCAGTGTTATACCGCACTCGTAGCCTTGAGCGACTTCCTTGGCGTCGTCCTTGAACCTCTTAAGCGAATCGATCTTGCCCGTGTACACGACGATGCCGCTGCGAACGATGCGCGCTTCGGCCGAACGGGTTACTTTGCCGTCAATAATCATGCAACCGGCAATCGCGCCGACTTTCGTCACCTTGAACACGTTCCGAACTTCGGCATGTCCGATGATGACTTCCTTGTAGATCGGATCCAACATGCCTTTCATCGCTTGCTCGATCTCGTCGATGACGTTGTAGATGACGCGGTGCATGCGGACGTCGACCTTCTCTTGGGCAATCGTTGCTTCCGCCTGAGGATCCGGACGAACGTTGAAGCCGATAACGATCGTGTTCGATGCGGCCGCGAGAATGACATCGGATTCCGTAATCGCGCCTACGCCGCTGTGGATGACCTTGACGCGAACGCCTTCGATGTCGATCTTGGCAAGCGAGCCTTTAAGCGCTTCGAGCGAGCCTTGTACGTCTGCTTTAATAATGACGTTAAGATCTTTGATCTCTCCATCTTTAATGTGGCTGAACAGATCGTCCAAGGTAACGCGCGTATTGGCGCCCATCTCGGATTGGCGATGTTTGATGGCGCGGCGATCTGCGATCGCGCGTGCTTTGCGCTCGTCTTCGAATACCATAAACGGATCGCCGGCAAGCGGCACTTCCGTCAAACCCGTAATCTCGATAGGCGTCGACGGGCCAGCTTCCTTGAGACGGCGGCCTTTGTCATTTACCATGGCTCTAACACGACCGAAACAGTTGCCCGCTACAAATGCGTCGCCGATACGGAGCGTTCCGTGCTGCACGAGAATACGGGCTACAGGACCTTTGCCTTTGTCCAGCTCTGCCTCGATAACCGTTGCGCGGGCGCGCTTGTTCGGGTTCGCCTTGAATTCATTGACTTCCGCTACAAGCAGAATCATCTCGAGCAGACCTTCCAGGTTGATGCGCTGCTTCGCGGATACTTCCACAAAGATCGTATCTCCGCCCCACTCTTCCGGCACGAGCTCATATTCTGTCATTTCCTGTTTGATTTTGTCCGGGTTAGCTTCCGGCTTATCGATCTTATTAACCGCTACGATAATTGGAACGCCAGCCGCTTTGGCATGGCTGATCGCTTCTACCGTCTGAGGCATAATGCCGTCGTCGGCTGCTACTACGATAATCGTAATATCCGTTACTTGCGCGCCGCGTGCACGCATTAGTGTAAACGCTTCGTGACCTGGTGTATCCAGGAACGTAATCTTCTTGTTATTAATCTCGACTTGGTATGCGCCGATGTGCTGCGTAATGCCGCCTGCTTCGCCGCCTGAAACGTTCGACTTGCGGATGGCGTCGAGAAGCGTCGTTTTACCGTGGTCGACGTGACCCATAATCGTAACGACTGGCGGGCGAACGAGCAGATCCTCTTCTTCGTCCGTCTCTTCCACGGTCTCGAAGGTGTCTTCCTCCACCGGAATTTTCACTTCAACCTCAACACCGTATTCGCCTGCGATCAGCATGATCGCATCCATATCGATCTCTTGATTGATGGTAGCCATAACGCCCAGGAATAGAAGCTTCTTGATAACCTCGGAAGCATCCTTATGCAGCAGCTTGGCAAGATCGCCGACCGTCAGCGTGCCGCGGACGATAATCTTCTTAGGCGTGTTGTCGATCTTCTCGCGAGGAGGCTGATTCTGATGACCTTTGCCACGGCCTTTGCCGCCGCGATTGTTCCCTTTGTTGAAGCCGCCGCCGCGGCCATCTTCGAAACGTCTGGAACTGCCGTTGCCGCTGTTGCCGCCCTTGCCGAAGCGATCGCCGCCGCCTCTGCGATCGTCGCTTCCGCCGCCTGTACGTGCCGGTGCCGGACGGGAATCGAAGCTGCGAGCCTGTCCTTGAGGCGCAGTGCCCGTGCGAGCGCCACCCTGAGCGCCTTGGCCGCCGCCTTGAGCGCCTGTACGATTGCCCTGGCCCCCTTGGCCGCCTTGACCGTAACCGGAGCGATTGCCGCCCTGGCCGCCGGAACCGCCTTGACCGAAGCCTGAACGGTTTCCGCCTTGACCGCCGGAAGGACGATTGCCGCCTTGGCCTCCTTGACCGCCTTGTCCTCCCTGACGTTGGAAGCTGCCTTGACCTTGGCTGCCGGATGGGCGATTGCCGCCCTGGCCTTGTCCTTGACCGCCGGATGGGCGATTGCCGCCTTGGCCCTGTCCCTGACCGCCGTTATAGGAGCGTCCTCCGCCTTGGCCTTGTCCCTGACCGCCGGATGGACGGTTTCCGCCTTGACCTTGGCCTTGACCGGTTGGACGATTGCCTTGCTGTGGTTTTTGCTCACGCTGCTGATCCCTTGTTTGCTGCTGTTCGGATGGTTGTGTTTTCGTATTAATAGAGTTCGTTGTCCCCTGTCTCTCTTGAGTTGTGTTGCCGCGATTGCCTTGCTGCTGCGCGGTCTGCGGACGAGCCTGCGCAGATACGGCTGCTCCGCCGCTTTCCTGAGCGCGCTTCGCCGCCGCATTCGCTTTAATGTCGCGGAAGAAACCTTCCACTTTATGAACCATTTCGTTCTCCATTACGCTCATATGGTTGTTGACCGGCAAGTTCAGCCTTTTAAGAATCGTAATAATTTCCTTGCTGCTCATATTTAGCGACTTCGCATATTCATATACGCGAAGCTTATCTTTATTGTCCTGTTTGTTGCTCAATAGGATCCACCTCCGTATTTTGGCTCAGATGATTTTCGATCATTTTTCCGAAGTTCACATCGGTCACGGCAAGAACGACGCGTTCCGCTTTTCCTATCGCCATGCCAAGCTGTTCCCTGTCGTATGCCTCGGCGAGTTGTATTCCGTAGGTGCCGCACTTGTCTTTAAATTTTTTTTTCGTATTCGGAGATGCGTCACCGGCAAGAATGACCAGACAGGCCTTGCCCGATCTGACAGCCTTGAGCACGATTTCATCACCTGTTATAAGCTTGCCCGCACGCATGGCCATGCCAAGCGCCGACAACGCTTTGTCAGGCTTCCTCGTCATCGGACTCCAGCTCCTTTGCGGCTATAAACTGTTCCTCTACCGCAACAAATTCCTTTTCGAGCGCATCATAAATATCATCGCCGACGGACTGCTTAAGCGCCCTGTCCAACGCTTTGGTCTTCTTCGCCAGCTTAAAGCAGCTTACCTTGCCGCACAGATACGCTCCGCGTCCCGCCTTCTTGCCGGTCAGGTCGATCGCGACTTCGCCGGACGGTGTCCGAACAATCCGGATAAGTTCCTTCTTGGGCATCATTTCTTGACAGGCGACGCATTTGCGAAGCGGCACTTTTCTCGGTCTCACCGCACACCCTCCTTTATCTACATCTACGGCACTAGCCCGCCTTAACTAATCGATCGAGACGGAATCCTGATGCATGGTGCCCATCGCGGACTTCGGACGGCCGTATTCCTGCTCGGCCTGCGTCTCGCTCTTAATGTCGATCTTCCAGCCAGTCAGCTTGGCTGCGAGACGGGCGTTTTGACCTTTGATGCCGATTGCCAGCGACAGCTGATAATCGGGCACGATAACGCGGGCCATCTTTTCCTGCTCGAATACGATAACCTCCAGCACCTTGGAAGGGCTAAGCGCGTTCGCGACATACTCCTCGACATTCTCTGACCAACGAACGATATCGATCTTCTCGCCTTTAAGCTCGCCCACGATCGTCTGCACGCGCATCCCCTTCTGTCCGACGCAAGAGCCGACAGGATCCACCTCGTCATTGCGCGAATGAACCGCAATCTTAGAGCGGAAGCCCGCTTCGCGCGCGACGGAACGAATTTCTACGACGCCGTCGTAAATTTCCGGCACCTCCAGCTCGAACAAACGCTTAAGCAGACCCGGATGCGTGCGGGACAAAATGATTTGGGGACCTTTGGTCGTATTCTCGACCTTCGTAATAAAAGACTTCACCCGGTCGCCATGCTTGAACTTATCCGTTGGCATAAGCTCCGTCAGCGGCATTACCGCTTCTACCTTGCCCAGATCGACGAACAGATTGCGAACGTCCTGACGCTGCACGATGCCGTTCACGATATCTTCTTCCTTGTCGATAAAGGCATTGTAGATAAGGCCGCGCTCGGCTTCGCGTATCCGTTGGGTAACGACCTGCTTGGCTGTCTGTGCAGCAATACGGCCGAAGTCCCGCGGCGTAACTTCGATCTCGGCGACATCATCCAGTTGATAATGCGGGTTAATTTCGCGAGATGCTTCCACCGTAATCTCCAGGCGCGGATCCAACACCTCATCGACGACCGTTTTGCGAGCATATACCTTAATCACGCCGGAATGGCGGTTAATGTCCACTCTCACGTTCTGAGCAGTGTTGAAATTACGTTTGTAGCTGGATATGAGCGCGGCTTCAATGGCTTCGAGCAGCACATCCTTGGCGATCCCTTTGTCTCTCTCGATCTCTTGCAACGCCTCAATAAAATCCATGCTCATTGGAACGTTGATCCTCCTTTCGAAAATAAAAACGATAATAGTTTTAAAGAGGTAGTTCAAAAAGTCCGCTTCCCATTACGAAGTAATCCTGAAAGTTTACTCGACGTCGAATATTGAATTCAGCCGAACCTTCCGGTACTCACGTAGCTTCCACTACGCTCCGTTCCTCAGGTTCTACCTTCATCCAATCTTCTCGGTACTGATAACCGAACTTTTTGAACACGTACTTAAACGCTTAAAATACGATAGCCAATCTGGCGCTGGCGACTTTGGCGTACGGCAACGTATGCTGTTTTTTGCCTATGCGAATGACGGCTTGCACGCCATCGAACGATACGAGCAAACCCTCAAATTCCTTGGAGCCGTCAACAGGCTCATATGTAGTGATGAACACATGTTTGCCTATCGCCTTAACCACGTCCTCGGGCTTCTTGAGCGGACGCTCCGCCCCGGGGGACGATACCTCCAGGAAATAAGCGCCTGAGATGGGATCGTTTTTATCCAACTGCTCGCTGACGAATTCGCTGATCCGTCCGCATTCATCGATGTCGATGCCTCCGTCCTTGTCGACGAAGATTCTGAGGAACCAGTTGCTGCCTTCCTTGATGTATTCGATATCGACCAGCTCAAAACCTTGTTCGTTGAGGTAAGGCGTCACCATAGCCTCAATCGAGGATTTGATAGTGGATGTGCTCAAATTGAGTAAACCTCCTGTAATGGTTGCGTGCGCGGAAAAGTAAATTCCGCTGATCGGGGCAACGAGAATGTCCGATTACAAAACGTAAAGAGTGGGTTTCCCCACTCTTCTGCATCAAAGATCTATCCTCATCATTGCCACAAAAATTATAACATAATCCCAAATAAGTGACAAGGAATGATTTCTAGCGCTGCACAACGGCCTAGCGTCAGAATAACGACAATTGATTGGATTCCGGCAGTCCGCGGAAACAGCCCATGCCGTTTAGCACTTCAATAATGGTTTTCGTCGCTTTGGACTTCATCTGGAAGTCCTCGATCGACAGAAACTCCCCTTCATTCCTTGCGGCAGCAATATTGCGTGCTGCATTGTCGCCAATTCCCGCAATTGCGGCAAACGGCGGAATCAGCGAGTCGCCATCCACCTGGAATTTGATGGCATCGGAGCGATACAGATCGATCGGCTTAAACGAGAAGCCGCGAGCCGTCATCTCCAGCGACATCTCCAGCTGCGATACCATGTTTTTCTCCTTTGGCGTTGCGTTGAATCCTTTGGCTTCGATCTCGATCAGCTTGCGCAGGATAGCCTCGTAACCTTGGCACAACAGCTCCAAATCGAAATCGTCCGCACGAACAGTAAAGTAGGTCGCGTAATATTGGATAGGATAATACAGCTTGAAGAAGGCGGTGCGCACGGCGGATATAACGTATGCCGCCGCATGCGCCTTCGGGAACATGTATTCGATGCGCAAGCAGGAATCAATGTACCACGCCGGCACTTTGCAACGTTTCATCTCGTCTATCCATTCCGGCGTCAGACCTCTGCCCTTTCGGACGCTCTCCGTAATTTTAAAGGCGAGACCCGCGTCCATCCCTGCCTTATAGATAAGATACAACATGATATCGTCACGACAGCCGATTACCGTTTTGATGTTGCAGGTCCCGTTCTTGATAAGCTCCTGCGCGTTGCCGAGCCAGACGCCAGTGCCATGCGACAATCCGGAAATTTGCAGCAAGTCGGCAAACGACGACGGCTGCGTTTCCTGAAGCATCTGGCGGACGAACTTCGTCCCCATCTCCGGCACGCCATAAGTGGCGACAGAGGAGCGAATCTGTTCCGGCGATACGCCGAGCGCAGCCGTCGAGTTGAACATGCTCATGACTTTTGGATCGTTCATGGGGATTGTCGTCGGATCGACGCCGGTCAAGTCCTGGAGCATGCGCATCATCGTCGGATCGTCGTGGCCCAGAATATCGAGCTTGAGCAAGTTCTCGTCAAAGGCATGATAGTCGAAGTGGGTCGTCTTCCACTCGGCGTTTACGTCGTCGGCCGGATACTGGACCGGAGTGACGTCCTCGACCTCGATATAATCCGGCACGACCACGATGCCGCCCGGATGCTGGCCCGTGCTTCGTTTAACGCCCGTACAGCCGCTCGCAAGTCTTGCAAGCTCAGCCCCGCGCCACTTCTTGTGATGCTCTTCTTCGTATTTTTTGGCGAAGCCGTATGCCGTCTTCTCCGCGACCGTGCCGATCGTACCCGCACGGTATACGCATTTCTCGCCGAACATCTCTTTTGTAAAGTTGTGGGCTATCGGCTGATATTCGCCCGAGAAGTTCAAGTCGATATCGGGAACTTTGTCGCCCTTGAAACCGAGGAACGTTTCAAACGGTATGTCCTGTCCCTCGCCCTTCATCGGCTGCCCGCAATTCGGGCAAGCTTTGGAAGGCAGGTCGAAGCCGCTCGGCACGCTGCCGTCGAGGAACCATTCGCTTGTTTTGCATTCCTTGTTCAGGCACAGGTAATGGGCGGGAAGCGGGTTAACCTCGGAGATGCCGAGGAACGTCGCTACGACCGATGAGCCTACGGAGCCCCGGGAGCCGACCAAGTACCCGTCCCGGTTCGACTTCTTCACCAGCTTCTCGGATATGAGATAGTTGGCGGAAAACTTGTATTTGATAATCGGGACAAGCTCCTTCTCCAGCCGGTCGATAACGACCTGCGGCAGATCTTCCCCATACATGGACTTCGCCGTATCATAGCAGGTGTTCCGAATTTCCTCGTCTGCTCCTTCGATGTTGGGAGTAAATAGTTCCTTCGGAAACATGTCGTAGGCCTCAAAGCGATCTGCGAGCGCCGAGGTGTTCGTCACGACGACTTCGCGGGCGCGCGCTTCGCCGAGGAACGCGAATTCCTCCAGCATCTCTTCGGTTGTGCGGAAGTGGGCGTCCGGCTTGCGCATGCCCTTAAGCGGACTGAATCCGGTAATGCCGCCAATCGTGATGTCCCGATACATCTTGTCCCGCGGGTTCAAATAATGTACGTTGCCCGTCGCGATGACAGGTTTGCCCAGCGCGTCGCCGATCTGACAGATGCGCCGCATCGCGCCTTCGATCTCGGCCCGGCTGCCCACGAGTCCTTTTTCCACGAGATGCATGTAGAAGTCGATCGGCTGAATCTCCAGCACATCGTAGAACTCCGCGATATCCTGCGCTTCTTCATGCGACTTGTTTAGCACCGTTTCGAAAAATTCGCTTTTCTCGCAGCCGGAGATGACAAGCAATCCTTCTCTGAGCTCCACCAGCTTGCTCTTCGGAATGGTAGCAACGCGTTTAAAATATTCCGTGTGGGAAATCGAAATCAGCTTGAACAGATTTTTTTTGCCCACGGCATTTAGAGCATAAATATTGCAGTGAAAAGGACGTTGATTGGATAAGTCCAGACCGACATAATCATTTAATTGATGCAAATCCCTGACGTTGCGCTCCGCAGCGTCGCCTATCAAGCCGAACAATACGCCGCCAAGCGCGACGGAGTCGTCGATGGCACGGTGATGATTGTCCAGGCTGATCTTATACTTGTCCGACAGCGTATTAAGCCTGTGATTCTTCATCGTCGGGTGTAAAAATCTCGCTAATTCCAGCGTGTCCAACACCGGGTTGTTTACTTCGGGCAATCCCAGCGATTTGCAGTTCGCCTGGATAAAGCCGATGTCAAAGCGGGCGTTATGCGCAACCAGAACATCGTCGCCTATAAATTCGATAAACTCGCGCAGCTTCGGTTCAAGCTCAGGCGCATCCTGCACCATCTCGTCATTAATGTTCGTGAGCTGCTGAATATGATACGGAATTTTCTCATGCGGGTTGATAAAGGTCGAGAACCGATCCACTTCTTTGCCTTCCCGCATCCGAACGCCCGCGAGCTCGATGATCTTATTGTTTACGACGGACAAACCCGTCGTCTCGATGTCGAATACGATGTAGGTTGCCGTGGCAAGAGGCTCCTGCCGGGAATTCAGAACCATGGGGACCGCGTCGTTGACGACGTTCGCTTCCACGCCGAACAGCACTTTGATGTCATGTTTCTTGGCGGCTTTGACGGCATCGGGATAACATTGAACGTTGCTGTGATCCGTCACGGCAATCGCCTTATGCCCCCACTTTGCCGCCGTCTTCACATAGTCGCCAATCGATGTCACGGCATCCATCGTGCTCATCGTCGTATGCAGATGGAATTCGACGCGTTTTTCCTCGGCATGATCCTTACGGTCTGGCGGTGCGAGAACCTCATGCAGATCGTTCGGCATCATAACGAGCTCCGGCTCCTGCATAAAACGGTCGTATTCGATCCGTCCGCGCGCCTTCACCCACTTTCCATTTGCGAGCTGAGACAAAATTTTGACATCATCTTTTGTCTTGGCGAACATCTTCATCGCAATGGAATCCGAGAAGTCGGTGACGTTGAAGGTAAAGAGCGTGCTGCCGTTGCGCAGCTCCTTCATATCAAGCCCGAATACGGCGCCTTGCACCGTTATTTTCTTTTCCTCGTCCTGAATGTTCATGAGAGGCACGGCTTCATCGCGAATGTCGTAGCCGACAGCCAATCGCACGGCTTCTTCGCCGTCGTCGCCGGCTTCGCTCTCCGCGTAGGATTCCGCCATCAGTTGCTGAACGGCTTCCCGCTCCTCCTGCTCGATCTTCATCATAAATTGGTCGTAAATCTCCTGGTTCGCTTCCCCTACGGCCAGCTTCACCTTGCATTCGCGGTCAAAGTAAGTCCGATAGAATGAAACGACCGCTTCGTCGACCTTTTTTTTCCGTGCAAGCTCAAGCCCTGTGGAGTCCATGAGCGTCAGCGTAATAGCATCGCCTTGAGCGGCAAGCGCCGCCTTCTGCAACCAGCCGTTAACGGAAGCGATCTCTCGCTGAGCCCATTCCATAAAGAGCGGCCAATATTGCATAACGATATTTTCCGTATCGATGACAGGTTCATATTGGATCAAAAACGAAACGTCGGCAATGTGATGGAATTTCCGGCGAACCGCTTCACAGAAGCCAGTATAGGCCTGTAAAGGCACTATGGACGTTTTGCGGATGCAAAACGTCCATTCACGGTTGGACTTGCTTACAATTACTTGCTCGATATGGCCATCCTGGAAATAAGTATGAATAAGCTCCTGCGGCAGCTCCGCTTGCTGCATAAGCAGCTCGAAGCGCTGTCGCTTGTCGTTGGTCATGATCGTTCACTCCTGTCGATTCGAACTTTTGGATCTACGCCGATATTAATATGCGCGCGCAAATACGACAGTGTGTTTGGAGGCGTCGCCGCATACCAAACAGGTTGATTTCTGCGATGCAGGGTTAAACGGAATGTTGCGGCTCGTCGCTCCCGTCTCTTCCTTCACTTGTTTCTCGCATGCCTCGGAACCGCACCAGCCCGCTTCCACGAATCCGCGCTGCTCCTCCAGGAATGCCTTCATCTCGTCCAACGTGTCCACGCTGCGGGAGTTGCTTTCGCGGAACGACTTGGCACGCTCAAACATTTCGACCTGCGTCTCGTCCAGCATACGCTGAACTTCAACAAGAAGATCGGCTTGCTGCACAATGCGCTTTTCCCCTGTAATGCGCGAAACAAGGACGACAACGCCGTTCTCCATATCGCGAGGTCCAAGCTCCAGACGAAGCGGTACGCCTCGCATTTCGTATTCGTTGAACTTCCAGCCAGGGCTTACGTCGCTGCGATCGTCGACGCGGACGCGCACTCCGGCTTTCTTAAGCTCGGCATACAGCTCGTCCACTCTTCCGACCACTTGGTCGCGAGTCTTCGCGGGACCAATCGGAATCATGATCACTTGCGTCGGAGCTACCTTCGGCGGAAGCGCCAGGCCGCGATCGTCGCCATGAACCATGATCAGCGCGCCGATCAGGCGCGTGCTGACGCCCCACGAAGTCGTATGGCAGAACTGCAACGTATTCTCGCGGTCCAAATATTTGATATCGAACGCTACGGCAAACTTTGTGCCCAGGTAATGGGACGTTCCTGCCTGCACCGCGCGCCCGTCCTTCATCATCGCTTCGATGGAATACGTATCCACCGCGCCGGCGAACCGCTCGGAAGGCGTTTTCTCGCCTTTAATAACCGGAATCGCCAAGAAATTCTCGACGAAATTGGTGTATACCTCAAGCATTTGCATCGTTTCCTGGCGGGCTTCCTCTTCGTTCTCGTGCGCCGTATGACCCTCTTGCCACAGGAATTCGCTGGTCCGCAGGAAAGGCAGCGTGCGCTTTTCCCAGCGTACGACGTTCGCCCATTGGTTGATCAAAACAGGCAGGTCGCGATAGGACTGAATCCACTTCGCATACATATGGCCGATCATAGTCTCCGAGGTTGGGCGAATCGCCAGACGTTCTTCAAGCTTTTCGCCTGCCGCCTCGGTTACCCAAGGAAGCTCGGGATTGAAGCCTTCCACGTGCTCCTTCTCCTTTTGGAAGAAGCTCTCCGGAATAAAGAGCGGGAAATATGCGTTGCGATGTCCCGTCTCCTTGAACTTCGAGTCCAGTTCGCGCTGCATGTTCTCCCACAGCTCATATCCTTCCGGACGGAATACGATACATCCGCGCACAGGAGAATAATCCATTAATTCCGCTTTTTTGATGACATCGATATACCATTTTGAGAAATCTTCGCTTTGCGGCGTAATTTCCGTTACGAATCCTTTATCCTTGGACATGAGCGACTGACTACTCCCCTCGTACTAATCGTAAAATATCGTTATAGGTCACAACCAGCATCAATAACATCAACATCGCGAATCCGATGAAATGAACCATACTTTCTTTATTGGGATCGAGCGGCCGCCTTCTGACCGCCTCCAGCCCAAGGAACAGCAGTCTGCTGCCGTCCAGTGCAGGTACGGGCAACAGGTTAAAGATGCCTAAGTACAAGCTGAGCAATGCCGTCCATGAGGTCAACTGTACGATCCCCTGTTTGGCAATTTGACTCGTTACTTCCGCCGTTCTAACCGGACCGCCCAGATCGTCGAGCTTGAACTGGCCCGTAATCAGCATTTTGAAGCTTTCAAAAATATAAACGGTCATATCCTTCATGAGCGTGGCTGATCTCGTAATGGTCTCCCCGAACGATGCCGAGCGATTTGGAGGCGCGGCGCTGATTCCTACCTTGCCTTCGCCGGCTTCATTCGGTTTCGGGGTCACATTTATGCTGAGCGGCGCTCCGTCCCTGACAATATCAATCTTGACTTCCACGTTCGGCGACTTGGCGATAATATCAATCAGCTTGTCGAGATCGGTGCCGATCGCTATACCGTTAATGGAGTTGACGATATCGCCTTTCTTAAGACCTGCTTCCGCAGCGGGCATGCTTTCTTCCACTCTCGTAATGGACATGTAGGTCGGATTCTCTGCCGGAACGCCGACCATCTGGACGTATGCCCCGAACAGAACGAAAGCCAGGATAAAATTCATCATCGGACCGGCAAAAATTGCCATCGCGCGATGGCGCAGAGGTTTGCTGCCGAAATGACGGTCGATAGGAGCAATTTGAGTATCTTTGCCTCTCGCGATCACAAGCGCTTGCGTGTGCACGACATACGTTTCGGACTCGCCCTCTACGTTTAGCCTGATGGACAAGCTGCGCTCCAGATCGACGTGCTCAACCTCGCCGCGAACGGTATCGTTGCGCTCGTCCAGGCGATCGAGAAAGATGCGCGTCACCTTATCATCCTTGATCCGAACCGCTACCGTCTGACCTGGCTGAACCTCTACTATTTCGGGATCTTCACCAGCCATGCGGACAAAGCCGCCCGCGGGAATCAGCCTTAGCGTATATCTGGTTTCTCCACGTTTGACGGAGAAAAGCTTGGGTCCGAAGCCGATTGCAAATTCCCTGACGAGAATGCCGGCTCTCTTGGCGAAAAAGTAATGGCCCCATTCATGGATTGTCACAATGACGAAAAAAACGAGCACGGTCATAAATACGACCTGAATTGTTTCCATAGAAGCCTTGCCTCCTGTTCGTTACGGCCTGTACATAGATTATCATTATTCTCCCGTACGAAACAAGAGAACCACTTTCTGGGATGATAGTCAGACCGATGCCGCCAGGCGGCGAGCCCAATTGTCTGCTTCTGCAATGCTTTCCAAATCATTGACTTCGCTGACCTCATGCCGCTCCAGCACCGTCTCCAGCACCCGTTCGATGTCAAGGAAGGCGATCTCCCCTCGAAGGAAACGATCCACGGCGATTTCATTGGCTGCATTATATACGGCAGGAGCCGAACGACCTAATCGACCGCAATCGAATGCCATTCTCAGGCATGGATATCGTTCGAAGTCCATCTCCCTGAAATGCAGCTTGCCGATTGCGGCCAGATCCAGCCTTTCGGTCGGAGTCGTATGACGCTCCGGATACGTTAAGGCATATTGGATCGGTACACGCATATCCGGCATGCCGAGCTGCGCGACGATACTATGGTCGACGAATTCCACATAGGAGTGAATGATGCTCTCGGGATGGATAAGTACGTTTATCTGATCATAAGCAAGATCGAACAGCCAATGCGCTTCAATGACTTCCAATCCCTTGTTGACCATAGTGGCCGAATCGATGGTGATCTTCGCTCCCATGGACCAGTTCGGATGGCTGAGCGCTTCTGCAACCGTCACGCCTTCCAGCTCGCCGCGTGTTCGGTCGCGGAACGATCCGCCGGAGGCGGTGAGCGTAATGCCCCGAACACCTCTCATTGGTTCTCCGTTCAAGCATTGGTAGATGGCCGAATGCTCGCTGTCGATTGGAATGATCGGAACGTTTTTCTCTTGGGCTCGAGCCATTACGATATGCCCCGCTGTGACAAGCGTCTCTTTATTGGCTAGTCCGATTGCCTTGCCTTCTTCGATCGCCGCCAATGTCGCTGGCAGGCCGCGACTGCCCATTATGGCCGTAACTACCGTATCTGCGTCCGTCTCCGAGGCCGCTTCGATTAAACCTTCATCGCCGTATACAACACGCGTACCCGCAGGCAGATGCGGCGACACGCGGTCGGCAAGATCTTTGGTAGCCATGCTCACGATTGACGGCTTGAACTCTTTCGCTTGGGCAACGACCAGCTCTGTATTCGAGCCTGCGGTCAAAGCGGTAATCGTAAATCGTTCGGGATGATGCCGAACGATATCCAATGTTTGCGTACCGATTGAGCCTGTGGAGCCTAACAAAGCTATTTTTTTCATCCATGTTCCTCCATTACTGCTACACCGGAATGAGGCCGCATAACAGCAGCAGCGGAAATACGATAATCCAGCTGTCGCAGCGGTCAAGTACGCCGCCGTGCCCAGGCAGCAAAGTTCCCGTATCCTTGATCGCTCTGACCCGTTTGTAGGCAGACTGAATGAGGTCGCCGAATTGTCCGGCGACAGCTGCCACAAGTCCGATCAGCAGCGCCTTCGGCAAGCCAATAATATCCGGGGCCGACAAAGCGAATACAACCGCAACGATTAGTGCCAGCGCAACTCCGCCAAGCGCTCCCTCCACGGTTTTGTTGGGGCTGATTTCCGGCCACAGCTTATGTTTGCCGATCGCTTTGCCCACGAAGTAGGCACCCACATCTGAAGCCCATATACAGCCGAATGACAAGAATGACCAGAAAAGTCCGTTTGATTCCATCGTACGGACATCAATCATAGCGGAGAAGCCATAGCCGACGTAGATGGCTCCTAGCAGCATTAGAGCGGCACCGTCGATAGTAAAGTTGTTTTTGCTCAAAACGGTAACGGCTAACAGCAGAAACATGAGCATCCAAACGATGGTGGGCATCGAAGGAATCTCAATCTCCCAAGAAGCCCAGGGCAGCACAAACAGCAATACGCCGGCATAACCAACCAGTGCGGCTGGATGCAGCGGCTTAACGCCATTCATGCGTACATATTCACTAAATCCGATAATGGCAAGCAGAATGAGCAATCCGGTATAGAAAGCGCCTCCCGCGATCGTTAGCGCAACAAATAAAGCCCCGGCGAGAATACCCGTTATCAATCGTTGTTTCAAAGGATGGTCACACTCCGTCTAGTTGCGCTACACGCCGCCGTATCGGCGGGCGCGGCGTCCATACTCTTCTATCGCTTCATGAAAATGTTGTTCCGTGAATTCCGGCCAATAGACGTCCGTAAACCACAGCTCGGAGTACGCCAATTGCCATAACATGAAATTGCTTAATCGGAGCTCTCCGCTTGTTCGAATGAGAAGATCCGGATCCGGCAGTTCGCCGGACAGCAGCCTTTGACTGAATAACTCATCATTGATCTGTTCGGGTGTCAGCTTGCCCTCGCGCACATCCGCAGCGATCGCTTGCACCGTCTCCAGCATCTCCTTGCGGCTCCCATAATTGAGGGCGAAGTTTAGAACTAGCCCCGTATTGCCGGCTGTCTTCGATATTGCCTCTTCAACCGCGCTAAGCGTGTGAGGCGGCAAGTCCTCTCGATGTCCCATCATCTTAACCTGCACATTGTTCGCGATCAGATCTTCCAGCTCGATCTCCAAAAATTGCTGAGGCAGCTTCATCAGGAAATCCACCTCCGCTTTTGGACGTTTCCAGTTTTCAGTCGAGAACGCATACAACGTCAAATATTTGACGCCAAGCCGATTAGCCTCGATGGTTATGCGCTTCACGGTTTTCATGCCGGAATGATGGCCTGCCATGCGAGGCAGACCCCTGCGCTTGGCCCAACGGCCGTTCCCGTCCATAATGATCGCTACATGTTCCGGTACATTCTCGGGCGGAATGCCTTCGGTATGCGGTAAGGACGCTTTCGCTTTGCTTCGATTTGCCCAAAGCCGCTTGATCATCTGACTTCCTCCCAATCAGAAATAAGAAATGAGAAAACCTCTATCGGGAGCCGCAATGCGTTTGCGGCCGCGTGTAGAGGCAGGTTCTTCGCCAATCAGACTTCCATAATCTCTTTTTCTTTGGCGGACAATACTTTCTCGACTTCTGCGATAAATTTGTCGGTTGCCTTCTGGATATCTTCCTGATGGCGACGGGATTCATCTTCGGAAATATCGGATTTCTCCAGCTTTTTAATATCGTCGTTCGCATCTCTGCGAATGTTGCGGATGGCGACCTTTGCTTCTTCGGCGAATTTTTTGGCTGTTTTCACAAGATCGGCACGACGTTCTTCCGTAAGCGGCGGTACCGAGATACGAATCGCGGAACCATCGTTGGATGGAGTAAGACCGAGATCGGATTTCAGAATCGCTTTCTCGATTGCGGATACGGACGATTTGTCCCATGGTTGAATCATCAGCGTGCGGCTGTCAGGCGTATTAATATTCGCAAGTTGGTTAAGCGGCGTCATTGCACCGTAGTATTCAACCTGAATCCGATCGAACAGAGCGGGACTTGCTTTTCCCGCGCGAAGCGTGGCCAGATCGCGCCGGAACGCTCCAATTGCTTTATCCATGCGCTCATCGGCGCTTTTTTTGATGCTTTGCGGCATTATTTCGCACTTCCTTTCACGATCGTGCCGATCTTTTCGCCAAGGACGACACGTTTAATATTTCCGTTCTCCGTAATCGAGAAGACAATTAGCGGTATATTGTTATCCATACATAACGAGGATGCCGTAGAATCCATCACGCCAAGATTGCGGTTGAGCATATCCAGGTAAGTCAGCTCTTCGAATTTCTCCGCAGTGTCGTCCTTAAATGGATCGGCCGAATAGACACCGTCCACCTTGTTTTTCGCCATCAGGATAACCTCGGCCTCAATTTCAGCGGCGCGCAGCGCAGCCGTTGTATCCGTAGAGAAAAACGGGTTGCCCGTGCCTGCTGCGAAGATAACGACGCGGCCTTTCTCCAGGTGACGAATCGCACGGCGGCGGATATACGGTTCTGCGATTTGTTGCATAGCGATCGAAGTTTGAACGCGAGTTGGCACATCGATTTGCTCTAGCGCGTCTTGAAGCGCAAGCGAGTTCATGACCGTCGCCAGCATGCCCATGTAGTCGGCCGTAGCACGATCAATTCCTTTCGCCGTACCGGCGATGCCTCTCCAGATGTTGCCGCCGCCAACGACGATGGCAACTTCAACGCCAAGCTCCACGACTTCCTTTACTTGATTGGCAATCGACGAAATAACCGATGCCTCGATGCCGTAGCCTTCCTGCCCGGACAAGGACTCTCCGCTTACTTTCAACACGATGCGTTTGTATACAGGATGCTCCAACATGTTAACCTCCATCATGCACCTCGGGTGAGGTTCTTTGAATTGTATTTCTGATCGTTCCCGTTTCAAAAAAAGGAGGCGGGGCGGACGCCCCGCCCCGCCTCTCGCGTTCGGATTACAGTTTTGCTTGAGCCATAACTTCTTCTACGAAATTGTCGACTTTTTTCTCGAGGCCTTCGCCAAGCTCGTAACGAACGAAGCGACGGATCGAGATGTTTTCGCCGATTTTGCTGATTTTTTCGTTCAGCAAGTTGCTGATCGTTTTGTCTGGATCTTTAATGAAGCTTTGCTCCAGCAGGCAATATTCCTCGTAGTACTTGGAGATACGTCCTTCGACCATTTTTTCAACGATTTTTTCTGGTTTGCCTTCGTTGAGAGCTTGGTTTTTAAGGATTTCTTTTTCCTTTTCGATCTCGTCGCCAGGAACTTCTTCGCGGCTTACGAATTTCGGATTAGATGCAGCGATTTGCATCGCGATATCTCTGGCGAATTCGCGGAATTGGTCCGTCTTCGCAACGAAGTCCGTCTCGCAGTTGACTTCAACGATAACGCCGATACGGCCGCCTGCATGGATGTAAGACTCTACTACGCCTTCAGTGGCGATACGGCCAGCTTTGTTCGCTGCTGCCGAAAGGCCTTTTTCGCGAAGCAATGCGATCGCTTTTTCAACGTCGCCGCCTGTTTCGTCAAGTGCTTTTTTGCAATCGAGCATGCCTGCTCCCGTTCTTTCACGAAGCTCTTTAACCGCGCTAGCGCTAACCGCCATAAAAAACCCTCCTAAAAGTTTGCCTCATAATTTTTGTCAAAAAAAGGGTAGCGAGAGGTTTGCACCATCTGACCACCCTTTGTTGTTTGCTAAATTGTAAATTCGCAAGTATGGCTTAAGCCGTTGTTTGTTCGCCTTGGTTAGCTTCTACGATAGCGTCCGCCATCTTAGCTGTCAGCAGCTTAACCGCGCGGATTGCATCGTCGTTACCAGGGATAACGTAGTCGATTTCGTCCGGATCGCAGTTCGTGTCGACGATGCCTACAATTGGGATACCCAATTTGCGAGCTTCGGCAACCGCGATGCGCTCTTTGCGCGGATCGATGATAAAGAGCGCGCTTGGCAGACCCTTCATGCCTTTGATGCCGCCCAAGAATTTCTCAAGACGTTCTTTTTCTTTGCGAAGGATGATAACTTCTTTCTTAGGCAGAACCTCGAAAGTGCCATCCTCTTCCCACTTCTCCAGTTGCTTCAGACGATCGATACGCTTCTGAATCGTTTGGAAGTTCGTCAGCGTGCCGCCGAGCCAACGTTGGTTGATGTAGAAGTTGCCGCAACGCTCAGCTTCTTCCTTTACGGAGTCTTGAGCTTGCTTTTTCGTGCCTACGAACAGCATTGTGCCGCCTTCAGCCGCGATCGATTTAACAAAGTTGTATGCTTCGTCAACTTTTTTAACCGTTTTTTGCAAGTCGATAATGTAAATTCCGTTTCTTTCTGTGAAGATATAACGATCCATCTTAGGGTTCCAGCGACGAGTCTGGTGACCGAAGTGTACCCCAGCTTCGAGAAGCTGTTTCATGGAAATAACCGCCATTTCTTCAACACCTCCTGTAATGGTTTTTGTGTGTCCCTCCGCCGTTCGCTTCTTCCGTCGAAACTTTCGCCGGGCGAAAGCACCGTCAACGGAATTGAGCGGCGTGTGTTTTTAACACCGTCAATTAATATATCACATTGTACTGACGCATGCAACAAGCTTTTCTCAATATTTGCCGAATTTCGTTGAATTTATCGTTTAATTCCCGCAATGAAACGCTCTGCGCCGCCATAGGATGGCGATAGACATTTCACCTTGCAGGATATCTTTCGGCTTGTTTAGCCGTAATCGGTTTTCCGGAGACGATGGCGGCTGCTTGCTCCGCGTTTAGTTCATCGCGGTCAAACAAAAAATAACCGGCTCGTACCGGCGTGCTTGATGACTTCATTTCATCGATAAATGATTGCGAATCCTTAATAGCGCCTGCTTGCAGCAGCAGCTCGGCTGTTTCGGTGAGACTCATGCCGGGCTTGATCCGTACGACAAATGGTTCGAATGGTTCGGAGGTTGCCTCGGCAAGAGGCGTAGCGGACGGAGTTTCCGTAGCCGTCGCAGCAGTCGCTTCCGGCTGAAGCGATGGTACAGGTTCCTCCGACTCGGCTGCGGCTTGATCGCGGGAATCGGTTGAAGCTTGCGATGCCCCGCTTTCAACGGGCTCTTGCGAGGAGGTTGGCAAACCGCCTTGTTCAATCTCCTTGCCAAGCTCATCCAATCGATTCTGACTGGATTCGCCCATGTAGAACAACTGAAGCAGCATGGCGCCGACGATAATGCCAAGACCTAATCCCAACATAAATGAACGTTTGTTAAACATGCCGCGCCTCTTCCTGCTTGGCAAGGCCGATGATCAATTGAACCTCGCCTTTGTTCATGCCAAGTTTTTTGGCAATCGCTTCGATGGATTTGCCCTCCTGATACAGGCGGAACAGATCCGAGTATCTGGATGCTATGGATTGTGATTGGTCGGAAGGTCTCGCGCTTGATTGCTCACTTAGCTGAGATTGCGCATCATGGTAGTCCAAGCGGGAGCTCTCCCCTTGTGCCGGCATCGAAACAACAGATGCTTCCTCATGGACGGGTACGTTAGCAGCGGCCGCCGCTGATGCTGTGTTCGCCAGCTTGTCCAGCGTTTGCTGCAGTTGATCGCCCAACGCCTCGCAACGTTGTTCCAGCGCGGCTATGCGTGCATCCTTGCGTTCCGTTTCCTGCTTGGAGTCTGCCTGCGCATTGGCGATCATCTCCATTAGCTCTTCATTATCCTTCTCCATATTCTCCATAAATTGCTCCAGCGCCGTCTCCATGTTCTGCACAGACTGTACAGGCGGATTCGGCGCTTTATTCCTGGGCAGGCTGAGCGCCCATACTGCTATAACGGCGCCCAGCAACGCGATGTAATGCCATGGCTCCACCTGAACTACCGCCCTTCCATTTTGTTAAAGAGAAATCGGACTTTTTGAACAACCTTTTAAAGTGCGAGTTCAAAAAGTTCGGTTTTCAGCACATGAGCTAATGCTTCCGATGCTGCGTTTTTTTCAAAAACGCTGTAGAAGATGGAATGCAAGTAGAAACTGAGGAGCGGAGCGTAGTGGAAGCTACGTGAGCACCGGAAGTTTCGCTTACATTACATATTCGATGTCGAATAAGCTCCGTGGCATACTTCGTGATCAAAAGCGGACTTTTTGAACAACCTTTTAAAGCTTGACGTCAAAGCGCAGTCCTTTGTAGGGGTGCG
>NZ_MXQD01000041.1:0-38258 GCF_002165585.1 Paenibacillus sp. MY03
CTTGACGTCAAAGCGCAGTCCTTTGTAGGGGTGCGGGGATTCCGGAGGCGGCTCCTTCGCGGATTCATCCTTGCCATGTCCCTTGCCGCGGCCTTGTTGTCTCGGGTCACCGCCTCCGTTTTTCTCCTGGTCGGCTTTAATTCCCGAGTTCGAAGACTGTTCGACCGCCGCGCTTTGGGATCGCTGCGCTTCAGTATGTTTCTCCGTTTGATGTGCGAGCATGTTCTGCTCCGTAATCGGTCGTTGCGCCGCTTGCTGCTGCATGCCGCTAAACTCTTGTGTTCGTGGAACGGATATTTGAAAATCTAACGGTTTGAACGTCATCGATTTCCCTCCTTCGCCACATTCTTACCTGCAAGGGGATGTTTACGGATGATAGGGTGCCAAAGCAATATCGCCTTCCATTAATCGGAAGGATACTCTTTGCGCACTGTCTTTAACAAACTTGGTATAACGGCCGATTACAATCTTTACGCCGCCATATATCGTACCGCTCACATCCACCTTGGAACGTCCCGAATCCTCAAGTTGTTTCTCGATTTCGAGCATACGATCTTTGCATTCGTCGATGGTGGCAACCGTCTGGCGTTTGGTCGCGTTCAGCTTGATGCGCATAGCCAACCGATCCGGTGACAATTGGCCCGCGGCCGCCATCTGATCAAGAATAACCAGCGCCTTTTCGGTTTTGTCCAGACTGTCAACCGATTGCCTGAGGGATGTACGAAGCTCCATGAGCTCGTCCCTGAGTTGTGGATTAACGCCCGCTTCTACGACGGTATTCGTTGACATCGGATTGCCGATCGTCCTCGCTAATACGGTTTCTCCGGCTTGCACGATTCCGCCGACGATTAACCCCTTTGCACCAGAACATATGACGCTGTGTCCCGCTTTTACTTGAGAATGCATAATGCTTTGGGAGACCAATACATCAGCGCCGGCGATGACAATGCCGTCTTGAATGAAAGAGCAGCGTATATTGTTTTGCGCTCTTACGTAACCCTTGTTGCCAGCCATAATACCGCCGGTAATCTCAATGGAACCGTCGGACTCAAGCTCGGCGCCTTCGACTCCCCCAATAATACGAATATCGCCAGATGCCTTTACTCGGAAACCGCTAAGCACATTGCCGCGAATAACGACAGTACCTACAAAATCGATGTTTCCTACGCGATAGTCAACGTCGCCATTTACTTCGTAAACGGGGAATACGTTGATTTTCACCTTATCCGTAAGCGTAATCAACCCATCGATTGCTGCATACAAGGCAGAACCATCCCCGCCCTGCACGACGTTTTTGCCGACTTTGAAGTGAGCGCGCTTGCCGTATTTTGGAGGAATCTCTTCGCCTGTGACCGTTCTTCCCGGTGGACCAGCACTTGGCTCTACCAGCTCGGCAATCAGTTGACCGCGTTTTACGTTTTTTAGTTGATTGACTTGCTTGAAGTCTATCTTGCCATCTTCGCCCTCTGCTGGGCGACGCTCGTCATTGTCCATATCGAACACGAATCGTATCATGCCGTCTTTGCCCGGACTTGGGCTCTGGCCTTGCGCAATAATCGTCTGTTCCCTGCAATAAGCTAGAGGATTTCTGCTTATTCCATCCAGCACGTCGGTTCGGAGACCATGGACAACTCCCTTACTTCGCACGAAGAGCTCTAACTCATCGGCCGTACAAGCAAATTCGTCCGTAATTCGAATGAATGCTATAAAGGCAGTCAGCTTGTCCGCCGACGTTTGCAAGCGTAAATACGAATCCAGTTGTTGATTGTCCACCTGTATCCCCCCCCTTCCTATTGCTGCATTAATTGATCTTTATGTTTAGCCAACACTCCACGAAGACGAAGAATGGCCTTCGAGTGCAATTGGGAAATTCTCGACGGTGACAGCGACATAACCTCGGCTATTTCGCTTAAGGACAGCTCCTCATAATAGAATAGGGATACGACGGTCCGCTCCTTCTCCGTCAATCGATCTATTCCTTTTACTAACGATTCCTTCAAATAAACTTCATGCACGGTTTGTTCCGGTTTTTTGGCCTTGTCGTCTACGAGCAACGACATGCGAGTCTCCGATTCCTCTTCCCGAATGGGATCCTCAAGGGAGCAGATCGACGCAACCGATATATCTTGCAGCATGACGGTAAATTCCTTTTCCGTTATTTGCAGATACCGGCTTACTTCCGCGTCGGATACAGAACGCATATATTGCTGCTCCAGCACTTGATAGGCGTCCTCGACGCGTTTAGCCTTCTCGCGCACGGAGCGCGGCACCCAGTCGCCTTGACGTAGCCCGTCGATGATGGAGCCGCGAATACGCCATGAAGCGTACGTCTCGAATTGCAATCCTCTTTTATAGTCGAATTTCTCGATTGCGTCAATAAGACCCATGACTCCGTTGCTGGCCAGATCGTCTTTAATGACGTTTTTAGGCAGTCCGATTGCCATGCGATTCGTAACAAAATCGACAAGCGGCAAATAATTTTCAATCAGGCTTTTTTTGGCTTCGATATCCCCTTGCTCTTTCCATGCTTGCCACATCTGGATGTTCGTCAAATGAGGCGACTTTAGCTCTGGCATTGACTCACTCTCCTGTCAGGTGACGTACGGCTTTCGCCAATTCCTCTGGTTGTTTGCCGGCGGTAGATACGAGTTGCGGCGGAGACAATGGTTTGAAGCTGCTTGCTCCTTCATTAGCGCCTTCTTTTACCGGCTGCGTTGCTGGCTGTGGCGAAGAAGATGCTCCTTGCTGCAATTGAGCCTTTAACAGTTGGTTCAAATCATCCGACTCGTCTGGCGTACGCAAGTCCATCTCGGCGCCTCGCGGATCGTCAGCCTCCTCTTCGCTGGGACCCATTGGGATCGCCGGAGGCTGCAATATTACGCCCAAAACGAACCGGGCGGCAAATGCGACGACGAAAAAAGCCACGAATGCATATAAACTTCTCATGAGTATAACGGACATGGGATTATTCCCCAAGGAGAATATGACGGTCAGACCGACTCCCGCAATACCGAAACCCACATTCCATCTCCATGAACCCAGCATTGTTAAATCTCCTTTATTCCAAACTGCACGCTCCGGATCATGAGTATGCCACTGCCGCTGTCGAACTCGATTGTCCGTCCGTAATTCCCCCCCGTATCGTGGGATACGATTGGAATACGAAGTCTGTTGAGCATGCTCATACAAGATTCCACGTTACGCGGACCTATTCGGAGAGTATCCGATTGCCCCGCAAACGCGAACATCTGAGCGCCGCCCGCCATCTTGGCTTGAACCCGATTCATGTTCGCGCCAAGCACGGTCATTCGATTTAGCAGCTCCGGAATTGCGGTATCTGCATATTTTGCCAGATTGATTTGCGCTTCCCTGGCAATATCCGATGATGGCAGCATAACATGCGCCATTCCGGCAATGCCGGATTTCGAATCGTATAATGTTACACCGACACAGGATCCAAGTCCCGTTGTCTTCAATAAGGCTCCGCCGTCCACGACGTTTAAATCCGCCATTCCTACCTTTACAAGCGTCTGTCCTGTCATTCTCGCCCGACTCCCAATGATCGAAATATTTTGCCGAAGGAGCCGGGATCGGGAATGAGAAAAAAATGTCCTTCCAACGATTGATGATCTTCGAGAAACGTTGTCTCTATTAGCAGAGCCGAATCTCCCATCTCGCCATATTGCATCAGTCCGTAGCTCAGGATGGCGCCGGCCATATCATGGGCAATAGCGGGTACGGAAGGCATCATGGGCAGTTGAGTGAAATCAGCTAATGACGAGAGGTACGACCCTGCCAATATGTTGCCGATTTCGCATAAAGCAGACAACTCCATCTCGGAGTAACCTTTATCCCCTTCGTCGTGTCTTAATGACAACAGTTGATTCAGCATCCGCTCAGCGGAATTTTCCTCAATTAGAAAAAACATGTTTCCCGGGGCTTCGCCTTCCACCCGCAGGAAAACTCCGAGCACGACCTGTTCGGCTCCTCCCACAAGCTCGGCGATTTCCTCGAAGGGCAGCAGGCTGACCTTCGGTACCGCCATGTCTACCGGCTTGTTCAAGAGCTTGGACAACGCGGTGGCCGCATTGCCTGCTCCGATATTCCCCACTTCTTTGAGTACATCTAATTCAAAAGCTTCAAAGTTCTTAAATTCGGCCACCTATTAAACCTCCAGCTGTTCGAGCTGGATAATCTCGTTTTTGTTAAGAACCTCTGACAGATTAAGCATGATCAGCAGACGACCTTCGCCTAATTTGGCAATGCCGCGCAAATATTTGGCTTTAATACCGCCGACGATCTCCGGAGGATTGTCAATCGTGTCCGAATCGATATCGATAACGTCGTTTGCCGAATCCACGATAAAACCGACTTCCAATTCATTTACGGCTACGACAATAATACGGGAATTTTCCGTTGGCTGGGTTTCGCTGAGATTGAATCTACCTCGCAGATCGATAACAGGAACAACGACGCCGCGCAGATTAATGACACCTTTAATGAAAGCAGCCGTTTTGGGAACGCGTGTGATAGGCGTCAGTCTCTCGATTGTGCGCACTTTATCCACTTCGATGCCATACTCTTCCTTGCCAAGCGCGAATACGATAACCTTCAATTCTTCTCCCATTGTAAACCCTCCTTATTTGATCAATGCATTCGGATCGATGATAAGAGCGACATATCCGTCACCGAGAATCGTAGCCCCGGAGATGGCGTATACGTTAGTCAAATATTTGCCTAAAGTTTTAAGCACGATTTCACTTTGTCCGATAAACTCCTCGACCATGACGGCGGCCATCTTATCGCCTTTGCGAATAACGACGATCTCTGTTTCCTGCTCCTGGCTTTCGTCGTAATCCGGTGATTCCAGCACGCTGCTCAGCGATACGAGCGGAATAATGGAGCCGCGGAATTCCACCATCTGATTGCCATGCACGTTCAGAATGCCCGATCGCTTAATGATGCCCGTCTCCACAATCGAAGACAGCGGTATCGCATATTTCTCCGAGCCTAATTTAATCAGCATCGCCGAGATGATCGACAATGTCAGCGGCAGCTGAACCGAGAACTTTGTCCCTTTGCCTTCTGCGGAGGTTACCGTAACGTTGCCGCCAAGCGAAGTGATTTTCGTTTTTACGACGTCGAGTCCAACCCCGCGGCCAGAAATATCCGAGATTTTGTCGGCCGTGCTAAAGCCCGGCGCAAAGATAAGCATCTGGATTTCTTCTTCGGTCAAGTTGCGTGCCTGCTCTTCTGTCACAACACCGTTTTTGATGGCGATCTGAAGCACTTTTTGTTTATTAATGCCTCTTCCGTCTTCTTCTACCTCAATAAACACATGGTTGCCGCTGTGGAAAGCCCGAAGATGAATCGTCCCCGTTTCTGATTTGCCCGAAGCGATACGCTCCTCGACGGACTCGATGCCATGGTCGCCAGAGTTGCGAATAAGATGAACCAGCGGATCCCCGATTTCGTCGATAACCGTGCGATCTAGCTCGGTGTCGGCTCCCGTAATAATAAGCTCCATCTTTTTGTTAAGCGACTTTGCCATATCGCGTACAAGTCTGGGGAAACGATTGAACACAGAGTCAACCGGAACCATGCGCAGTTTAAGCACGATGTTCTGGAGGTCGGAGCTGACCCTCGACATATGCTCCACCGTCTCCGTTAATTCCGTACGCTTGATTTCACTCGCCAGCTGCTCCAGCCTTACGCGGTCGATCAGCAGCTCGCTAAATAAATTCATCAGCGTGTCAAGCCGGTCGATATCGACTCTGATCGTCTTGTTCATGGCCGCAGGAGCACTCTGCGGTGCAGCAGACGGCTTGCTGGAAATTTTAACACTGTCGTTTGCAAGTGGAGCAGTTGCCGATTCAGCAGCAGCAGCAGGCTTCACGGGCGCTTCCACGGCAGCTGCCGCTGGAGCGCTTGTCAATGAGGCGAGAGTTTCGGCATCCAGAGGCGTTACCGTTACAGAAGAAATCTCGGAGATATTCATGATCTGTTCGTACAGCTGTTCGGCCGTTAGTGTGGAAATCGTAAATACAGTGAACGTTCTGTCGAATTTCTCTTGCTCGAGATCCTGTACCGAAGGTTCGGACTTTACAATTTCTCCGTTGCTCTCCAGCAAATTAAAGACCATATAGGACCTCGCTGCTTTGAGAACGCAATTCTCGTCAACGCTAACTTGTACGTAATAAGGCTGATGTCCGGCCTCCATGGATTGCAGAAGAATCGAGGATTGGAATTGGTCGAGGAGCACGCCGCCCGATGTTTCTCCCCCTTCGGCATTCGCTGATGCCGACGGAGCCGCTGCAGTCGAAGCGGCCGCCTGCGACTTATAATCGCCCTTTAGGATGCCTTGCAAGGAGGCGACAATAGAAGTGACATCCGCTTTGCCTGTCCCTCCGCCCACGATGTCTTGTACCATGGCCTCCAGCGCGTCCAAACCTTTGAACAACGTATCGAAGATAAAGCTGTCCATCTTAAGCTTGCTATTGCGGACAAGATCCAGTACATTCTCCATTTCGTGAGTAAGAGCCGCCAAGTCCTCGAAGCCCATTGTCGCCGACATGCCTTTGAGCGTATGGGCGGATCTGAATATCGACTGCACGATACTAAGATCCTCGGGATTGCCTTCCAATTGAAGCAGATTTTCGTTCAAGGATTGAAGATGATCGTTAGATTCGTCGATAAACATGGACAGATAAGCATTCATATCCATTCACATGCACCTCCTGGTAGGATGATCGTTCGTTCTCCGTTTATCAATTAATTTTTTGCCACGGCCTTCACAAGCTGAGAAGAAATTTCTCCTAGCGGAAGTACATCCTTGACATAACCGCCTTCAATCGCACATCGCGGCATTCCGTACACCACGCAGGTTTCCTCTGATTCAGCAATCAATGAAACGGCGCCTTGCTCTGCCAGCACCTTCATTCCCTTTGCACCGTCACTGCCCATGCCGGTCATAATGACCGCATGTATGCTCAGCTCGCGGAACGACGCCAGCGATTCGAACATAATGTCCACGGAAGGCCGGTGACCGTTCCGTTGAGGCTGTAGCCCGAGCCGAATGACGTATCCGCCGTCTTGCTTCGCCAGCTCCAGATGATAACCCCCTGGCGCGATATAGACCTTCCCTGGCTGAACAGCCATCCCTTGCTCCGCTTCTACTACTGTGAGCTGACTGAAGTTATCCAGCCTTTGAGCGAGCGACTTTGTAAATTTGGGCGGCATATGCTGCACGACAAGCACCGGGGCCGGAAAGTCGGCAGGCAGCGAGCATATGACTTCATGAAGCGCTCTTGGACCTCCGGTAGACGTTCCGAGCGCTACGAGATGTCGGAAGGCGCCGGCTGGTCTCGGTTGAACTTCGGACTTTAAAGGAGGCGCTGATCTGGCGGCCGGCGGCCGGGTTCCATCCAAAAGCTTGGACCCTTTTGTATTCGGCTTGCCGGCTGCTTGGCCCCCTTGCTCCGCTATGGCCGTTTCCGTCCTCTTTGCAGAACTTTGAGACGTTGGAGCAGGCCGGGTTACTTGGACATCGCCGCCAATATCGTCTAGTGGCTTGGCGGATTTGGACTTGGAGGACTCCAAGCCGGCTTTCTGAAGCGAATGGTTCGCCGCTCTCGTCTGACGGGCTTTGCGCGCCTCATCCTGGACTTTGTCTAACCGCGGGTTCAACCGCTCATTATGTATGATGGGTTCGCTCTTGGACGCGAGCTCTTGCCTTTGCAACAACATTTCCTTGCTAGTCTTGACGTATGCCGCCGTTCGAAGCTTCTCGAGCAATTGTTCTCCAACGGCAAGAATATCATCGGAACCAATGCCCGAAGGCTTGCGAATGAAATCGAATGCGCCGAATTGCAACGCCTTGATCGTATCGCGAGTGTTATCCTCGCTAATGCCGGACAACATGATGATTGGTCTTGGATTGTCCTTCATAATGAATTGCAGCGCTTCGATTCCATTCATTTGGGGCATCTCCAGATCCATCGTCACGACATCCGGTTGATGCTCTCTGACAGCGGCGATCGCCTCCATCCCGTTGGATGCGGTCGCCGCAATGGTGAATTGTTTGTCCCGCACGATGAGATCACTTATAATCGTACGCATGAACGCCGAATCGTCCACGACCAGTACGCGATAAGGAGCCATTTGCATCCCTCCTCAACAACAAAGGACTACCTTGCTAGTCTGAATAATTTAGTTATAAATCCTTTGACGCCGCCGTTCCCGGAAGCCGTTGCCGGAATATCCATATAAGCCTCCGCGATTCGGCAAAGCGCGATCGCCGCTCCGCTGTTCGGATATGCAATCAGGAACGGGATTTGCCTTTTTACTGCTTTGGAGACATGAGAGTCATCCGGGATGGTGCCCAGGGAAGGCAGCTCCGAATGAAGAAACCGACTGGCGACTAAACTGATCTTCTCAGCTGTCTCTTTTCCCTCTCTGGCATCGGATGCACGATTGACGATTAGCTTAAACTGTGCGTCAATGCCCATCGATTTCACCATCTTAATCAGGGCATAAGCGTCAGTAATCGAGGTCGGCTCCGGTGTTGTAACAACAATCGTTTCTTGAGCCGCGGCGATAAATCTGACTGTCTCCTTCGACAAGCCCGCACCTGTGTCGAACAAAATGACGTCATATTCGCCATGCAGCTTCTCGACCTCGGAGGCGAATCGATTAATTTGCTCCGATGAAAGCTCGAGAAGATCGCGGAATCCGGAGCCGCCTGCGATATAATGGATCCCTTCGACGCCGAGTTGGATAATATCCCAGATCGTTTTCTCCTGTTTGAGCAGATGATAGAGACTGTAAGTAGATGATGTTCCCATCAGGACGTCGATATTAGCCATTCCGATGTCGGCGTCGAAGATGAGCACTTTTTTGCCTTGACGCTTAAGCGCAAGCGCGAAATTCAGACTGAAGTTTGACTTCCCGACTCCGCCTTTCCCGCTAGTAACTGTAATAATCCGGGTATTCGCACGATGGTTCTCTTGCTGCTTGACCAAATACCGCAAAGCTTCTGCCTGATCATTCATGTGCAGGCTCTCCTAACAAAAGAGATACGTATGCATGGCAATCGAATCTGCTAATATCGTCAGGCACGTTCTGACCGCTTGCGAGATAGGTTGGATTAAGCTCCATATTCATAACCAGATTAAAAATCGCACCGTATGCAGACGTTTCATCCAGCTTCGTAAATAGAATCTTCGAAACGCCGAACTTCTTGAACCGATCTGCGATGGCAACCATATCAGCCGTCTTGCCCGTAAGACTAACGACAAGAATCGTCTCGCTTGGCTCAAAAGTTTGCAGCAGGCTATTTACCTCGGACACGTGAAGCTCGCTGCGGAAGTTCCGGCCTGCCGTATCCATCAGGATCAGCTCTTGATCACTCAGGGATTGATACGCCTTGGGCAGATCCATTGGAGAGAATACTACCTCTAAAGGTACATTCAAGATGTTAGCGTACGTTCGCAACTGATCGACTGCGGCAATTCTGTAAGTATCGGAGGTAATGAAACCTACTTTGCGTCCATGCTTGATCTTGTATTCGGCGGCAAGCTTTGCGATTGTCGTTGTTTTGCCGACTCCGGTCGGTCCGACAAAATGAAGCACCGTCGCATCCTCGCGAATACCGCTAAGGCAATAAGGCTGCATCCATTCCTGAAGCTGGATCGCGGCTCTGCGCCATGTCTCGTCATAAGAGAATGCGGCGCCCTCCTCTTTTTCGGCCTCCGTTAAGGTTTCAATAAGACGTTCGCTCCAGACGGGATCTAACTCTTGCAGACTCAATCGATCCTTAAGAGCATGAATGGATTCGGACAACCGTTTTTGCGACTGGCTTTCCCTGGTTAACTTCACCATGTACTCTCGCAGATCGCGAATCTCATTAATGATGAATTGCTCCTTGTCCATCCGGAAACGGGATTGAGGCGACTCCGTTTCGTGTTGCGGTTTTTCTGGATGTTTAAATGCCGATAGCGGTCTCGTTTCAGATGTGGCTGCATTCGGTTGTTTTTGATCTTGGTAGGCAGATGTTACGTTCGGGCGAGCTTGCTGCATGGGCAAAGGCTCCAATGTAGCGGTAGCTGCCCCCGAGCGTTTGGCCGTCTGCAAAATTTGTTCCACCATGGCAGACACTTCCGGCTGGACAGGCCGCTGCGGCGGATCCTGCTGTTTCACTGCTCCAGTCTCGACAGCCGCAATGACCTCCATCTTCTTTTTGCGAAACATGCCGAGAAACCCGCCGACTTTGACTTCCTTCGTCTCGAGAATAACAGCATCATTGCCGAGATCTGTGCGAATCTGCGAAACCGCTTCAGGTAAAGCGTTGACCAAGTACCGTTTCACCCTCATAGATTCACCACTCCTACGCTCTGGACTTCAATGTTAGGCTCAAGCTCGCTGTAGGACAAGACAGGGACTTCTTGCATGGTGCGTTCAATAATTTGTCTCAAATACATGCGAATCGTCGGAGATGCCAACACGATTGGTTGTTGTCCCGACTGAATCTGCCTGCTGACATGTTCGCCGATCTTTTGATAAATTTGCTGGGTTGAGATGGGATCGAGCGCAATGTAACTGCCTTGATCGGTCTGCTGCACGGATTCCGCGATTTTTTTCTCCAATTGCGGCCCTACCGTAATCACTCGCAGCGTATCCCCGCCAGGAGAGAATTGCTGGGTAATTTGGCGTGACAGCGACTGTCTTACATATTCCGTCAAAATGTCAGGGTCCTTCGTATATGAGCCATGATCGGCAAGAGCCTCAAATATGGTAACCAGATCCCGTATCGACACCTTCTCCTTAAGAAGCTTGGAGAGAACCTTCTGTACGTCGCCAATGGTCAGAATGGAAGGAATGAGTTCGTCGACAAGCGCAGGGTACGATTCCTTGACATTTTCGACAAGCATCTTCGCCTCTTGACGACCGATAAGCTCATGCGCATGCCGTTTAATGATTTCCGTAAGATGTGTCGCGACAACCGACGGCGGATCAACGACCGTATAGCCGGACAGCTCTGCCCGCTCTTTCATCGCTTCGTCAATCCAGATGGCCGGCAGACCAAATGCCGGTTCGGTCGTCTCGATGCCGATGACCGAATCATCCTCGAAGCCCGGACTCATCGCCAAGTAATGATTTAAGAGCAAGTCTCCTCTTGCTACGGTATTTCCTTTGATCTTGATGACGTACTCATTCGGTTTTAATTGAATGTTATCGCGGATTCGGATGACCGGTACGACGAGCCCAAGCTCTAATGCGCACTGCCTGCGGATCATAATGATCCGGTCGAGAAGATCTCCGCCCTGCTGCGTATCTGCGAGCGGAATTAATCCGTAACCGAATTCGAACTCGATTGGATCCACTTGCAGCAAGCTGATCACGCTTTCCGGGCTGCGCACCTCTTCGATTTGCTGCTCTTCTACAAGCAGCTCTTCCTGCTCTTGTTTTTTGGTGAGGCGCTTCTGCATCACATATGCCCCGATTGCCAAAATAATCGCATAGGGCCATGTCGTAAATATACCGATTGGCGTAAGTCCAAGCACCGCGATGGTTCCGGCTGCGATATACAGCATCTTGGGATACCGAAGCATCTGGCCTGTCAAGTCATCCGCCAAAGTGCCTTCCGAAGCCGCTCTCGTCACAATAAGGCCGGCTGCGGTGGAAATAAGCAAAGCCGGAATTTGCGCGACCAGCCCGTCGCCGATGGTCAGGATCGAAAAAGTTTCCAGGGATTCGCCGAAACTCATTCCATGCATGGCCATACCGACGATAAAGCCGCCAATCAAGTTGATGATCAATATGATGATTGTTGCAATAGCATCGCCCTTGACAAATTTACTGGCACCGTCCATGGCGCCGTAGAAGTCGGCTTCCTTCTCGATTTTGGACCGGCGCTCGCGAGCTTGCTGTTCGTTGATGAGGCCGGAGTTCAAATCCGCGTCGATGCTCATCTGTTTGCCAGGCATCGCATCCAGCGTAAACCTCGCGGCAACCTCTGCAACCCGCTCCGAGCCCTTCGTAATGACGATGAACTGAACAACGACGAGAATCAGGAAGACGATGAAACCAATTGCGACTTCCCCGCCGCCTACCCAGCGTCCGAAAGTCTCGATCACTTCGCCCGCCTCAGCATGCGTTAAAATGCTTCTTGTCGTGGATACGCTTAGTGCCAGCCGGAATAATGTAGTAACGAGCAGGATCGCCGGGAAAATCGAGAAGTCCAGCGCTTCCTTCGTATTCATCGCGACTAACAAAATCATGAGCGCAATCGAGATATTCAAGATCAACAACAAGTCGATAAGGAAGATCGGGATCGGGATAATCATCATGAGCACAATTCCAATAATGCCAAGTATGATAAATAAATCTTTTGGTTTCATGATGGCGCCTCCTCCCGCGGTTTATCGTTTATTTGGTTCTGCCCTTCAATTTATACACATGCGCCAGCACTTCTGCCACAGCCTGGAACAGATCGTTCGGAATAACGTCTCCGATCTCTGCCCTTTCGTACAGCGCTCTTGCCAGCGGCTTATTTTCCATCGTTATGACGCCATTTTCCTTGGCGATTTCCTTGATTTTCAGAGCGACATGATCCATCCCCTTCGCGATAATCGTCGGCGCTTCCATCTTGGATGCGTCGTATTTGAGTGCAATGGCAAAGTGAGTCGGGTTCGTGATGACGACATCGGCTTTGGGCACTTCCTGCATCATGCGTTGAATGGCCATCTTCCGTTGACGTTCGCGAATCCTTCCTTTGACGAGGGGATCACCTTCCGATTTCTTATATTCATCTTTAATGTCTTGCTTTGACATCTTAATACTTTTCTCATGCTCGTATTTCTGGTACATATAATCCAGAAGAGCAAGTATTACCAATACCGAGCCAATCTGGATCCCAAGCTTTATGGTTATTCCGGCTGTGAAGCTAAATACGGATTGGATCGACAACGAAGACAAGGCGAGCAGGTTGTTCCATTCCCGCGAAATCGCCATATATACCAAAATACCGATAATCGTTACTTTCAAAATGCTTTTCAAAAATTCAACCAAACTTCTCATGGAGAAGATTCGCTTAAACCCTTCAATAGGATTCAGCTTGGAGAGCTTCAGCTTCAAAGGATCTCCAGTCAACAGGAAGCCGAACTGAGCCACGTTGCCGATAATGCCGACCAACATCGCGATAGCGAAGATCGGAAGTAAAAACAACAACGATTGCCATAACAGATTCATGAACAATTCGGTCACATTTTCGGTCGTTAACTCCAGCAACAGCCAATCCTGAAAAATACCGCCGAACAGTCCAATAATCTTGGTCTTGTAATAGCTGCCCAGCATCAAAAACGAAGCGGAAACGAATAAGAGAATAAATGCGCCGGGCAAATCGGAGGATTTGGCCACCTGGCCCTTCTTGCGTGATTCATTCCGCTTTTTGGGCGTCGCTTTCTCCGTCTTTTCCTGACTGAACAATTGCAAATCCAGCTTTAAACGATAAGCTCGCAAGGTAAACGGCCTCCTGCCTACTCAACTGGCGGTCCTTGTACGATTCCGAGCAAGTGTTCCAGCGAATCGAACATAATAGCGAACAGCTTTTCGAATAACACCGCCATCCCGGGCAATAACAACATCAATAGAATCAAACCAATGATAATTTTTAACGGGATGCCGATGACAAAAATATTGAACTGCGGAGCTGTTTTGACCAGGAAGCCGAGCCCCAGGTCCGTCAGAAACATGGCGACGACAAGCGGTGCTGCCACCTGCAGTGCAAGAAGGAAAGTATTGCCGAACGTACGAGTCAAAAAGTCGGTAACGCCGCCCTCCATGATTCGGGCAAACAAGTCGTTCGTTAGAGGCAGCCACTGATAGCTGTCCATCAATCCCGTCAATAAATAATGATGGCCATTCATCATTAAAAATACGACCAGCATGAGCATATACTTGAAGTTTCCCAATAGGGGCGATGAAGCTCCTGTATGGGGATCAACAACGTTAGCCATCGCAAATCCGATTTGCATATCCATAATGGAGCCCGCGGTTTGGACAATCATAAAAAATAAATAAACGACAAACCCCAGCAATATGCCGATCAACATCTCTTGAATGAGGACGAGTATGTATTCCGCGTTCGTAACGATGGATTGCTCCATCCCATAGGTCATAAATACGATGAAGGAAATAAAAAATCCGATACCAATCTTGAACACATTCGGCACGCCTCGCGAAGAAAAGACAGGCGCAATGACGAAAAATGCTGTTATTCGACAAAAAATAAGCAAAAAAATAGGAAACCCTTGAACGATTGCATTCATCCGCATTCACAACCTAACCGATGTAATGATGAAGATTGTTCAGCAGCCGGTATGTGAAGTCGACAACCGTATTCAGTATCCATGGTCCGAAAACAATGATGGAGACAAAAACAGCGACAATCTTGGGAACAAAAGCGAGCGTCTGCTCCTGAATCTGGGTCGTCGCCTGAAAGACGCTGATTAACAAACCAACAACCAAGGCGAGGACCAGCATTGGAGCGCTGGCTTTCAGAACCGTATACACCGCTTCGCCGGCTAATCCGATGACGAAGTCAGCACTCATGAGCATTACCCTCCTGTGGCATCATGTGTTGAAGCTGAGCAGCAACGACTTGACGATCAGATACCAGCCGTCAACAAGCACGAATAAAAGCAGCTTGAACGGTAACGAGATCATGATCGGCGGCAGCATCATCATCCCCATCGCCATTAAGGTACTGGCGACAATCATGTCAATGACCAGGAACGGGATAAATATCATAAAGCCCATCTGGAAAGCTGTTTTGAGTTCGCTGATGGCATAGGCCGGAATCAACACAGTCAGCGGAATATCTTCGTACGAAGACGGTTTTTCTGTCTGCGTGTAATTCATGAACAACAATAAATCTTTTTCGCGCGTATGGGCGAACATAAATTTTTTCATCGGCTTGGCCGCTTCTTCGAACGCTTGCGTTTGTGTAATCTCGCCCTTCAGGTATGGCTGAAGAGCAACCTCGTTTACTTGCCCGAAAGTAGGCGCCATGATAAAAAAAGTAAGGAACATGGCAAGACCGATCAATACCTGATTCGGCGGCGTCGTCTGAGTGCCAATTGAAGTTCGAACGAATCCAAGCACGATTACGATCCGAGTAAAGCTGGTCATGAGCACCATGATTGCCGGCGCGATGCTTAGTACCGTAATAATAAGCAGCAACGACAGCGCGCTGGTGCCGGGCGCTTCTCCATCCCCTCCGTTATTGCCGATATTAATCGAAATATCCGGCAACGGCTCCGCGAAAGTCAGACTCTGAAGCAGTAATGATAGCAGCAGAACGGCGAAGAAAGACACCCATTTCTTATTTTTCATCGTCCATCAACCGTTCGTTCTTATTTTGTTTGTTTAGCAAGCTTTCCAATTGTTCCTTTCGATCGCTCTGCTGAGAAAGCTTGCTGTTCAGCATTTGCTGAAAGGATGCCGAATCGTTCCAACGTTCGTCCTTAGGTTGTTTCTCTTCTTTGTCGCCGGTGCGCCAGCGTCTGACCAACGAAACGATATCCTTTGGCGCCCACGTGACTTCGGCTTGCTTCTCCATTGCGGCGATGACTCTCTCGACTTGTTCGGGATCGTCTATTTTATCGAGCAGCGTAATGGAATTGCCGACGCCAACAATGTAGATGCTGCCTGCAATCTCAACGACTTGCATCGAGCTGTTCTGACCAAGAGCAATGCCGCCCATTGAACGCATGGAGCGACTCGCGCCCCAAGATCGACTGCGACTCGACAGCCACTTGATCACGACCACGATTAGAGTAATCACGATCGCGAGAGAAATGATCACCCAAACGAGTCCACTGAGAAACTCTCCGGGCTCCGAACCGGAAAAAGTATCGGGGATCTCGTTGCCGGCTCCGCTCTCCCCGAGCTTGGCTGCGGCAATCCCCGGTAAAACGGACAGGCCTGCCGCGGCCAACACAGCGGTTCGTAGTTGTAATTTCATAGCGTTGCTGATGCCTTATCCCAGCGTCTTCTTAATCGCTTCGATAACACGATCCGCTTGAAATGGCTTGACGATAAAGTCCTTCGCACCAGCTTGTATCGCATCGATGACCATCGCTTGTTGACCCATGGCGGAGCACATGATGACTTTGGCATTGCCGTCCATCTTTTTGATCTCTTTAAGCGCGGAGATCCCGTCCATCTCGGGCATTGTGATGTCCATCGTAATAAGATCCGGTTTCAGCTCCTTGTATTTCTCCACCGCTTGCGCGCCGTCCTGCGCCTCTCCTACTACCTCATAGCCATTTTTCGACAAAATATCGCGAATCATCATACGCATGAAAGCTGCGTCGTCAACGATCAGAATCCGGTTTGCCATGTTCATTTCCTCCTAGGATGTTATTGTAATTTTTGAATACGGTCCCATTGGCTGACGATGTCCGTGACACGCACGCCGAAGTTCTCGTCGATGACAACAACCTCGCCTTTTGCGATTAGTTTGTTGTTGACGAGAATGTCGACCGGTTCGCCGGCTAGCTTGTCCAACTCGATAATGGAGCCTTGGGACAGTTCTAGAATATCCTTAATTTGCTTCTGGGTTCTACCTAATTCTACAGTGACCTTCAGCGGTATGTCGAGCAATAAATTTAGATTTGTGTTGTCTTGTGGTACAAAAGACGCATTGTTAAAGTTCGCAAACTGAACGGGCTGAACATTGACGTTGCGATTAAGCCCTTGCGGATGGGCCGAAGGTCCCGGATAACCCGTTTGGTTGTCGTAACCTGCTGCGGGAATCCCATACCCTCCAGCATTCTGCATAGGCGGCGCGGCCTGCATCGGAGGCTGAATTGGTGGCGCCATCATCGATGCTGCAGCAGCTGATTGCTGAATGGCTGCTTGCTGCTCTGCTTCCGCCGTTGCTTTGGCTGGTTCGGAAGCTGCAGGCTCCGGCAGCTCGGAATCCCCCATAAGCGTCGACACCATTTGTTTGGCGAAGGATACGGGCAGAAGCTGCATGATTGTCGAATCGATGAGATCGCCAATCGTCAAGTGGAAAGAGATTTTAATAAACACGTCCACCGGAGGCAGATGTCCCATTCCGTCACCCCGATTGACATCAAGGATGTCGATGCCAGGCGGAGAAATATTAACAAAACGGTTAAAGATGGTCGACATGGAGGTTGCCGAAGAGCCCATCATCTGATTCATCGCTTCCTGAACGGCACTGATATGAATTTCGTTTAATTCACCGGCTTCGACAAGTCCTTCTCCGCCTAACATCAAATCCGCAATGACTTGAGCATCCTTCGTGCGAATGACCAGGGAGTTGATTCCTTCGAATCCGTCCACATATTGCACGCTGACCGCTACATGGGGTTTCGGGAAAATATCGCCCAGTTCCTCGCGTCTGACCAACGTAACTTGAGGTGTCGTAATTTCTACTTTTTTACCCAGCAGCGTCGACAACGCCGTTGCCGCGCTCCCGAAAGTAATGTTGCCGATCTCGCCAAGCGCATCCTGCTCCAAAGATGACAAGAAGTCCGATAATTGAACTTCATTGGAAGGAAGCGCAATCTCTTCAGGTTCATTAGAGGACTGACGAAGTAGGGCGTCGATTTCCTCTTGTGATAAATAATCTTTACTCATCATGTAATTCATCCGCTCCTTCGCTTACAATTTCGTCAATCTGAACGGCTAACCGATCTTTGACCGAGCCTGGACTTCCAATAAACTTCAGCTTGTCCCCTACCTTAATTCGAAGACCATCCTCAACCGATTTATTAAGGGACAGCACATCGCCAACGCCCAGCGACAAGAACTCCTGTATCGTAATTGACGATTCGCCTAGCTCGGCGATGATGGGAAGCTTCGCTTTGTTCAAGCGCTGCTCCAGAATTTCCACTTCTTCCGGAATCCGTTCTTTTTTCTGAGAAACAAACCAATGATGCACAGAAAGTCTTGCCATAATCGGTTCTAACACGACATGCGGGATACATAAGTTGATCATGCCGGTTGTATCGCCGATCTTCGTACTGAACGATATAAGAGCGATCGTTTCGTTAGGGGATACGATCTGCATAAATTGCGGATTGGTCTCCAACGCCTCCAGCCTGGGCGAAATATCGATAATCGTCTTCCAGGCCTCTTGCAGGCTTTCGAACGTTCTCGCGAAAATTCGTTCCATGACGGTTGTTTCAATCTCGGTTAAATTGTTTATTTTGGATGGAGCGATACCCTGTCCGCCCAGCATGCGGTCCAACATCGCATAAGCAACGTTCGGATGGACCTCCAGCACCATTCGCCCTTCGAGCGGTTCCGCTTCGAAAATATTGAGAATCGTCATCTTCGGAATGGAACGAATAAACTCGTCATAAGGCAATTGCTCCACGTCCACGACGTTGATCTGGACAAAGGTACGAAGCTGCGCCGAGAAATAGGTTGTCAAATATCGCGCGAAGTTTTCGTGAATGCGAGTCAAGCTCCGGATATGGTCCTTCGAGAACCGCACGGCCCGTTTGAAATCGTACACGCTGACTTTTCGCGTAACCTCTTCCTTCTTCAAATCCTCCGCGTCCATCTCGCCGGAAGACAGCGCAGCTAGCAGGGCGTCGATCTCGTTCTGCGATAATACATCAACCAATTCTCTCACCTCCTTCGAGGAAATCGCCTATAAGTTATAGTTCTGTAATAATGAAATCCGTAATTTCGACTTTAATCAGCTTGCCTTTCGGCAGGGCAGGATTAATCAAGTTAAGAAGCTTAGATTCAAGCGCGTCTTCTCCCTGCGACCCATTTAATTCTTCTGCGGTTGTATCGGCGAGAGTGCGGCTGATCATAGGCTTGATTTCAATTTCGAGCAGCTTGTCAAAATCCTCTTTCGTCTTTTTCGCGTCGAGCTGGAACGCAAAGCTGATAATCACAACTTTCTCTTGATCTTTCAGATTGCGGCGAAAATCATTGAGTTCGGCTGTCACCTCGACACGCTTATCGGCCGATAGCTTTTCGATTTCGACCGGCTCCTTGTTCGCTGCTGTACTGGCTGGATCGTTAAACAGCGAACGGAACAAAATGATGGATACAATGGCGATAAGCGTAATAGATAACAAGATCGTTATTAACCAAGGCAACATTTTTTTCATGACGTAGGACCCTCCGTTTGATCACTCTTTTGGGCCGCCGCGACGAGGCCGATTGTTTGAAGAAACTGCTGATTCAGAAGCAGCAGCTCGGAAGACTTTTCCTTCACCACCAGCTTCTTGCCTGTCGTGAGCGTGATCACGGTATCAGCAGCCTCTTCAATCAATTCAATGAGAAGCGCATTAATAACAACTTTGGTTCCATTCAATCGCGTTACGGTAATCATCAGCTACCCCCTTGCTATGTAGGAGGAGACCGCTAGGAACGGCCTCCCGAATTAGCTTGCTATTATTCTAAAGTTTAACGTTTCAAGTTAACGACTTCTTGCAAAATTTCGTCAGAAGTCGTAATAATTCTGGAGTTCGCCTGGAATCCGCGCTGCGCAACGATCATCTCTGTAAATTCCGCCGTCAGATCGACGTTGGACATCTCCAGCTGACCGGAAATAATGGCGCCCGTGCCGGTCTCTGCGTCATTCGCAGTCAACAGCTCGAATTCGCCGTCCGGATTGGCATTTACCGTCATCCGGTACAAGTTGCCTCCAAGCTTCTCGAGGCCGCTTGGATTGACGACCTTGGCGATCCCGAGCTGAGCCACCTCCACTTGACCGTCAACCGTCACGCCGATGATCATACCGTCTTGGCTGATAGAATAAGCCGTAACTTCTTCATCAAGCACGATAGGAGCACCGCCGCTATCCAGAACGAACATGCCGTCGGACGTAACCAGCTGCCTGGCCGAGTCAAGAGTGAAATTGCCTGCGCGCGTCAACAACATTTCGCCATCAGCACCGGCCGATACTACAAAGAATCCATCCCCGTCGATACGAAGGTCATTCGGTTGATTCGTCGTCATGGCGCTGCCAGCCGTGTGTATCGTATCAATCGACCCGATCGATACGCCAAGTCCGATCTGTCTGGCATTAACACCGCCACGCTCTCCTTCTTCCGGCGCGGTAACTCCGGCTACCGTCTGGCTAAGAATGTCCTGGAACATGACACGGCCCGCTTTGAAGCCTACCGTATTTACGTTTGCAATGTTATTGCCGATAACGTCGAGCTTCGTTTGGAACCCTCTCATGCCGGACACGCCGGAATACATCGATCTTAACATGGCTCTATTCCTCCATTGGTTCAAATAATGTCGATCATTGCTCCCTCAGTCGCTTCAATCGGTCCACGACCAGGCTTCCTCAAAAAGGTCCAACCTTAGTTCAAAATGATCGCGCTGTCGATTTGTGTAAATACGTTGCTTTTCATTTGATTGCCGTCCAGCGCCGTTACAACTGTACGGCTCGGAACGTTTACGATCATGGCGATATCGCGGTAGACGATCAAAGAATCCTTGGCGCCTTTGGATGCGGCATCGTCCACGGCCTGCATGATTTGAGTCAAAGAATCGGGCTGCAGCTTAATGCCTCTTTGCTCCATTCTCGTCTCGGCATGGTGACTGAACTTTAATACTTTGGATTCCAGCAAATCGCGGAATTCCGTAGATACGGGTTTTCCCTGTTGATGGGTATGGGTTTTATCCGCCTTCTCAAGCTGAATAGGCGTCGTTTTGATCGGAAACAGATGACCGATTTTTATCCTATCGCTCATGGCGTTTCCTCCCCTGCGCCATCCTCTTCCACAGGGTCCTTGGCCTCAATCTCCGTATCCGAGATCGCAACGACATAATCCAGCGCTACCTCTTTATCGCCAGACTTGGCATACAATAGGCCATCCCTGGACAAAATGGAATCCACTTGTCCCGTCATCGAGATGACGTTGCCTTGTTCGTTGTATTCGTACCATTCTATATGTTTGCCGATCAGGCTCGAAGCGGAGCCGATGCTCTGACGCATTAACGCGAGCTCTCCCGCCATGTTCATCAGCTGCTCGACGGAAGTAAATTGCGCCATCTGCGCAATAAACTCTTTATCTTGCATAGGCTGCATTGGATCCTGATTTCTTAATTGCGTAACGAGAATGGACAAGAACTGATCTTTGCCAAGTGTGTCGGTCGACTTCTTGTTCGCCGCAGCCTGCACGTTGGATTTATCGTAGTTGGGCCATACCGTTCGGGTGGACACAGCATCTGACAATTTCCTCACCTCCATCCTTCCAAACATAGATTAGATTGCAAACTCGTAAACGAAGTATTGTATTTATGCCTTTTCGTTAATCGATCTGCCAAAGCCTAACCCCTGTATAGCGGCTTGCTCCACCATCTCCGTCTCAAAAGCATTGTCCCTCACGCGCTCGTCTTCGCGGAAACCTTGACGGTCACCGGATTGACCGCTGCCATTTTGGCCATTGCCGAAGTGCTGATTGGAGAGTTGAGCTGCGGAGCTGCTTTGAGTGACTTCCAGCTTCTCCACGTTAAGACCTTGCGCCTGCAACGCAGCTCGCAGCTGAGCCATCTGATTCTCGAGCATATCCTTGGCCATTGCATTATCGGCTTGGAACAGCGCGGTCAACAGACCGTTCTGCATGGAAATCTTAACGTCGACTTGTCCAAGATGCTCCGGGAACAGCATAAGCTTTGCTTCGGTAACACCGTTTAATGCCCGGATATCGAACTTCTGCACGATGAGGCCTTCCATCGTTTCTGCGAAGTCATCGGCGAGCACGAACGACGTCGGTGCTGCGGACTTGGTTAGCAGCGATGCAAATTCCCGAACGTTATCAGGCCCCACGAACGGAAGCTGAACGGGCTGTGCCGATTCCGATGAGCTTGCTCCGACTTCCGCTTGAACCAAAGTCTCGGTAAACAAGGCTTTTTGTTCCGCGATTGCTTGTATGTATGCAGGATGCGCGGTTTGACGGCTCATTCGCTGAAGGTGGACAAGCGCTTCATTAGAACCGGACTGCTGAGTGACCAGCCACTCGGGCGTCTCGCTGGTTAAGGCTTGCTCTAAAGGCTTCGTTTTAGCACCTTCGAGCTTGGAGGCGATAACTCGCAGCTGCTCTCCGACGAAGGCAAGCGGATCCTGACCCTGCACTTGTTTAAGAGGTCCTTGCTGCAATTTCGTTTGCAGTCCAAGCAAAGCGTCCTGCAGACTGCTCTTCACGTTTAACGCCGCTTCCCGATTGCTGATCGTTTCTTCCGCCAACCCCGCTTGCAGCTCGGCTTGCGGCTGCAGTCGTACAATCGGAGCGCCTAAGAGCGCGAGCAAGGCGTTTAAGCTTTCCATTGCGCCAGTCAGCTCAATCAAGTCTTGCTCGGACAGCGTCTCGTCGTCTTGCGCGTTCTCGCCCAGGCTGTCGATCAATCCGTCGATAGCGGCCATCAGCTCCTCCAGCGTCGGCGTCGGCAATTCGCTCTCGGCTCCTGCAAGAGCTGACAGTCCGGCTATTGCCGACACAAGTGAAGATTGTTGATCCGCAACCTCTTCTCCCCCGGATTGTCCAGCGATGTGATGAACCAACGTTTGTTGAAAACCGGCGGCCGTGTTTCCAGCCTGTCCTTTAGATGCACCTTGCGATACGGCGGCTGTTGTCTGAACTGAAGCTGCTACAGCGCTGTTAATCATCATTTCCATTGTATTTTCACCTCCTTTCCGATCCTCGTCCATCCATACCGCCTATGTGCCTGGCAACAGCTTTGTCACGATCGTAGCGGTGGCCGCTTCATCCTTTTTCGACATTTCGCTTAAAATGCCTGATCTTGCCGTATCGCTTACTGAGTTGAGGATACGAATCACTTTGCTTGGGCTGATGTCCTTCATTTTCAGAAGCATTTCACCGGCGCTTTTTGCATCCATCGTTTCGAAGGTTGCGCTCAGCTGTTCTTGATTAAGCGTGGAGGAAACCGTTGTTTCTTTTTCGCCTGCCTGCTCGTTCACTCTTGCTTGCAAAGCGGCGATTTGGAGATCCTTTACTTCAACGTTATCCTTCAATTTAACCGTAGCTTCCGCCGCAATCCTTGGATCCATCTTCTCCATAATTTTCACGCGATCATCCGAACGCATGGATGCGAACAACAACACGATTTCGTCAATATTCATGTTTTGTACGATCGGGGCTGCTTTGCTAGGGGTCATCTTCGAGAACATACTCGCAAGTTCTTCTATCTTGGCGGTATACTGCTCAGCTTCCAGCAGCTCCTGTTCGGTCAGCTGCTTGAGCTGCGCATTTTCGTCTTCGAGACCTTTTACGGCTTCCTCCTGGTTCGAGGCCGTCGCGTTAGCGGCCGCCAGCTCCGCCTTCACTGCGGCAAGCTCCGTTTCCAGCTCCTCGATCTTCTCGCTCATCTTCTTGTTGCGGATGGCATCATCGTCCATCGAGTTTTCTGATATCTTGGGCTCCGGCAACACCTCGCGCAATATCGGCACGGAATTGCCGACCTGCAGAGCCTTATTGCGGAATTCCACATCGAATATCGCAAATAATACGCCTAGCAATACCACGACGAACAAGATCGGTATCATCAGAAACATAAATCGTTCAAATCCGTTATAGCTTTGTTTTTCTGTACCTGTTTCCGCCAATTCCACTCACTCCCTCTGCCGGCGCAAACGCATGTTCTTATGGGGTTGGCATCATGAATCGGACGGTGGCCATTTCATCCAGCTCGTTCTGCTCCTTCAATTGCAGAGCATGACGGAATCGATCCCAGGCATGATCCTTCGCCTTAAGCCACACCTTCTCATCCTTTACCTTGTCCGCGAGTCGCGACCGGCTGTGCTCAACAACCCGTTCGGCTTGCAGCACGTCCAAACGTTTTTTGTCGATGCAAGTCTGCAAGTGTTCAAGGTATTCTCCGATGATCCGTACTTCGGATAACGGCATGACCTGCTGCGCGGATCGTTGTAACTTCTCTTCCCATTCCTCTTTCGCCAGCACCAATTCGCGAAGCGACATCTCCTGCACGGACAATGCGCTCAGCGCGTCAGACAACAGCCATTCGGCCTGAGTCTTCTGGCTGGTCTTCAGGTCGACTACTTTTTGGAACGAATAATGGAAGGTTGCCACTTCAGCGTTCAGCTCCTGTCAAAATGCTCTATCAATTGCGATTGCGCTTCGCCGAGAGTTACCTTCTCGGTCGTTTTCTGCTTAGCGAATGCATGAATCGTTTCTATTGCTTCGATAGCTTTATCAATTTCTTTGTTGGATCCGACTTGATACGCCCCAATATTGATCAGGTCTTCCGAATCTCTATAGATAGCAAGAAGTCTTTTCAGTTCGTTCGCGGCATCCTGTTGCTGCTCCGTCACGATTTCCTTCATGACGCGGCTGACAGAGGCAAGAACGTCGATCGCGGGAAAATGTCCCTTGTGGGCCAAATGCCGACTTAATACGATATGACCGTCCAGAATGCCCCTTACCGCGTCCGCGATAGGTTCGTTCATGTCATCGCCGTCCACGAGGACGGTATAAAACGCCGTAATGGAGCCGCTTGGTCCCGTACCCGCGCGTTCCAGAAGCTTGGGAAGCGCTGCAAAAACAGATGGCGTATACCCTCTTGTTGCAGGCGGCTCGCCAATGGCAAGACCAACTTCGCGCAGCGCCATGGCGTAACGGGTTACGGAGTCCATCATCAGCATGACGTTTAATCCGCGGTCACGGAAATATTCGGCGATAGTCGTAGCAATCAAAGCGCCTTTCATTCGGATGAGAGCAGGTTGATCGGATGTTGCCACAATGACGACAGATCGCGCGAGACCTTCGGGTCCGAGATCCTTTTCGATGAACTCCAGCACTTCCCTGCCGCGTTCGCCGATAAGGGCGATTACATTGACATCGGCCGAGGTATTTCGGGCAATCATGCCAAGCAATGTGCTTTTGCCTACGCCCGAACCAGCGAATATACCGACGCGTTGTCCTTGACCTACGGTAAGCAAACCATCGATGGCTCTGACACCAATGCTGAGCGGCTCCGTCACGCGCGGACGGTTTAACGGATTGCTTGGCTCGTTGTGAGTGGAATAATGCTGCATACGGCTTGGCAGGAAACTTCCGTCGAGCGGATTGCCTAATCCGTCAAGCACTTTCCCCAGCAGCTCCGAACCAACTTGAACCGTGAGCGGTTTGCCCGTTCCGACAACATCGCAGCCTGGGCTTATGGCATGAAGATCGCCAAGCGGCATCAGAATGACCTTGTTATTTCTGAAGCCAACGACCTCTGCCTTAAGCGGCTTGGCCGATTTGGACGGATAGATATAACACAAGTCGCCGATACTCGCATCCGGACCTTCCGACTCCACCGTCAATCCGATGACTTGAGTCACTTTGCCGTTGACGCGGACAGGATCAAGCGGTCTTAGATGCTCTAAATATTTGTGGATATCAAGCGATCTACTCCCAGTCATTTGGTTCACTCCGTTCTTCGCCGCTCTGGTGAGCCAGCTGGAACAGCTCGCGCTTGATCTCGGATAACTGGGTATCGATTCTCGCATCTATGCTGCCGTAAGCAGAGCGTATGACGCAGCCATTGTCCTTAACCGTCGAATCCGGCAGGATATGAAGCTCGGCCTGCGAATCGATCGCGGTATGCAGCTCTTCCCTTGATGCCTGAACGAAAGCCAGCTGGGAAGGTGCGACGCAGAGCGTGATGACGCCTTGCTCTCTTCTGCGGGAGAGCGACTTTCGAATTAAGTCGACTGCCATATCTGGAGCCGAAGCCAACTGTTGGCCAATAATCTTCTCGGCTATGGCCACGCTGAGCTCGACTAGAAACGGCTCGGCTTCCTGTATAATCTGTTCGCGCATGGAGTAAGCGCTTTTTAACACTTCGGCCGCTTCCGACAACCGGGATTCCCAGCTCTGCTGCAACTGCTTAACAGCCTCCGCGGATCCCTCGCCGAACCCTAGCTCGTAGCCTTCCGCCCGGGACGCTTCGAATGCGGCCTCGTCCTCGGATCGTTTCTGAAGCCACCAAACGTCGATCTGTTGCTCCGCTTCGCCCAGCATCCGTTCGCATTCCTGCGATGTTTCGCGAAGCCTTTCTTCTGCAAACGATTCGGCATCGGACAAGATTTGGTCCCTCAATGCTATCGTCTCTTGATCCGGCTGCCAGGAATCTGTTTCTCCCTGCTGAGCGGGATCGACAGCCGCAGCCGCATATGGATTGGACCACTGAAGTCGTTTGAGCTGCTCCAATGAAATAACGCTGGAGGATTTGATCAAATTAGACAATGATATCATCTCCTCCGCCGCGCGCGATAATAATTTCACCCGACTCTTCTAACCTGCGAATCGTAGCGACGATTCGAGTCTGGGCTTCTTCAACATCACGCAGCCGGACAGGCCCCATAAATTCCATCTCTTCCTTGAACGATTCGGCCATCCGCTTGGACATGTTGCGGAAGATGGCCTCGCGCACCTCTTCGCTCGCCACTTTGAGGGCCAGCTGCAGATCCGCGTTCTCGATATCGCGAATGATACGCTGAATGGAACGATTGTCGATATTGACGATGTCTTCGAATACGAACATCCGTTTTTTGATTTCTTCGGCCAGCTCCGGATCCTGAATCTCCAACGCGTCGAGGATGGTGCGTTCCGTTCCCCGGTCGACTCCGTTAAGAATCTGCACGATGGAATCAATGCCGCCGGCATTCGTGTAGTCCTGCGTTACCGTAGCAGATAACTTCTGCTCAAGCACGCGTTCTACTTGCGAGATAACCTCAGGCGAAGTACTGTCCATCAACGCGATTCTTCGTGCGACATCCGCTTGTTTGTCCTGCGGGAGCGACGATAAAATTTGGGACGATTGCTCCGATTGCAGGTAGGACAAGACGAGCGCGATCGTTTGCGAATTCTCGTTTTGAATAAAGTTGAGAATTTGTGCCGGTTCCGCCTTCCTTGCGAAATCGAATGGTCTCACTTGCAAAGTAGCTGTCAGACGATTGATAACGTCCTGCGCCTTCGCTTCTCCGAGCGCCTTTTCGAGAATTTCTTTGGCATAAGAGATCCCGCCCTGCGAGATGTACTCTTGCGCCAGACATATTTGGTGAAACTCGCTTAGAATCGTCTCGCGATCACCGCTGTCTACTTTGCGCACATTGGCGATTTCCAACGTAAGCTGCTCAATCTCGTCCTCTCGCAAATGCTTGAATATTTGCGCCGATACTTCAGGTCCGAGCGTAATGAGCAAGATGGCTGCTTTCTGGCGTCCGGATAAGCCTTGCATCATGTTTTTGGACATTTATGGCACCTCTATTCGTCTACAAGCCAGGTGCGAAGAAGATTGACGAATTCGTCAGGCTTGCGTTTGGCGAGTGTTTCAAGATTTTTGCGAGCTTGACTGTCGTTGTTGACACTGTCCAGATCAAGCGTCGGATATTCCACTTTCGTCGACACAGGAGCCATTTCGACTTCTTCAATCTCCGCTTGCTTGCGTCTGCGGTTTAACAGGAAGACGAGTCCGCCGATAAGCGCGAGCGCGGCTGCACCCAGTCCAATTGCCCAACCTGTCGATAAACCGGCTTTCGACGCTGCAGATGGGTTCTCCGCAAAAGTTCGTGCGATTAATGAAACCTTTTTACCCATTAATACGTCATCATTAACATCTTGACCCGAACCTGCAAGTTGACCGCGAACGACTGTAGTCAAATAATTGGTAATGTCTGTCCTTGCATTTTCGTCCTCTAATTGTGCAGCTTCAATGCCGATACTAATTGATAAGTCCTCCAGAACGTAAGGTCCCGATTCAATGTTGTTTTTGATGCGGTCGTAATCGTAATTCGTAACTTGCGAATTGGTTTCCGAGGAGTTTGCCCCTTGCGAGCCTGCTTCATATCCCGGGATGTCCGTCTCGCCCGTACCGGCTACTCCGCCAGCGGGAGTCGATGATCCTGTTGAACTGGAGTTGTCAATTTGTTCGCTCACCTTGATCCCGTTGTTGTCGTTGTCAGCCAGCGGTCGAACGAGATTCTCTTCCGTCCTGCGTTTATCGAAGTTCATGGAGCTGGCGACGCTGACTACGAGGTTGTCGGAGCCAACGATAGGTCCTAAGAACTGCTGAATTTCTTTTTTGAGACTTGTTTCGTATTTGTTTTGAATCTGAAACTGCATATCTACCGCATCTGCGCTGCCTGTGCCTGCTCCCCCGACAACCGAGGAGATCAATTCGCCTTGCGGACTCGAAATCGTAATATCTTCGATCGCGAGATCGGATACGGTGGATTTCACGAGATTGTAGTAACCATCAATTTCCTTCTGCGATGGACGGTAGCCCGACGTAAATTTCATGACGATCGCGGCAGTTGCCTGCGGTTCGTCGGCCGCCGTCAAGAAGACACTTTCCTCTGGCCGATTGATGAGCACCTTGGAGCTCTCCACGCCTTGAAGTCCGTTGAGGAGCTTCTGCACCTCGCCGTTCAGAGCCGTTTGGTAGATGACATCGAATTCGTTCTGCGTCTTGCCGAATTGAGATGCGCTATTGCTGAACACTTCGAAACCGATAGATCCGTTTTGAACCAATCCTTGCGATCCTACATCGACTTTAACTCGGGATGCAACCGCGCTCGGTACCGAAATGCTGCTGCCATTGCTGCTGAGCTCGTATGGAATGCCGTTTCCGTCCAAATAATTCATAACGGCTGCGGCATCAGTTGCGTCCATATTTTGAAACGCGAGCTCGTATTCCGTCCTGGTGAACACTATCGTTAACAGAATGACCGTTAACAGCAATCCTCCTATCGACGCCCCCAACCATATTTTTTGTCTTTTGCCCATCTGGCCCCAGAAACCACTGAGCCTGCCGCGATAGTGGGCGATTCTCTCGTTCACGTTGTCACCTCACCCAATACTATGCTGATCATATTGCAGGATTAAAGTTGCATCCGCATCATTTCCTGGTAAGCTTCTACCACTTTGTTGCGGACCTGTGAGGTCAATTGCAAACCGAGTTGCGCTTGCTCCGAGGCAATTAGCACCTGTGTCACATCCACCTTGCCGGCGAGGAACTGGTCATTCAACGCATGCACTTGTTTTTCTTGATTGCTTACGCTCTCCAGAGCAGTTTGCAGATATTGTCCAAAGGACTGCGTTAATTCAGCAGGCGTAGCTTCTTTAACGGGTTTCGCTCCAGCGATGGCTTGGGATGGTGCAATAGGCCCTAGCTGCATCGATTGTATCATGAATTTCCCTCCCTGTTGTTGTTAGCTCTAAGCTCTTCCGATCTCCAGCGCCTTGACGAACATGGCTTTAGTCGCATTAATAGCTGTTACGTTAGCCTCATAAGCGCGCGATGCGGAAATCATATCGACCATTTCTTTAGCAACATCGACGTTAGGCATATGTACGTACCCTTGCTCGTCCGCATCTGGGTGCGAAGGATTATATACAAGCTTGTTCGGTGTTTGATCTTCCTGAATACGCGATACCCGGACACCGGACACATTTTCTTTTCCGCCCATCTGCCCCGCTAGGAGGGACGAAAACGATTGTTGCGTCGGCTCCAGCACGACCAGCTTTCGCTTGTAAGGTTCGAACTTCCCATTTACGTAGCTTCCCCTGGTTACTTCGGCATTGGCGATGTTAGAAGAGATAACGTCCATTCTCATGCGTTGTGCGGTTAAGGCGGATGCGCTAATATCGAATCCGTTAGATAGTTTCACTTTCTATGCCCTCCCGTCGATTCCTGTTCTCAACATTTTCAAATCGTGGTTAATTTGTTGGATATAGAAGTTATAGCGTAGTTGATTTTTGGCGAGCAGCGACATTTCGCGATCCACGTCGACATTATTCTGGTTGTTGTTCATGGATGTCGAATTATCGATTATCACTTGCGATGCAGGAAGATTTGAAGAATTCGTTCCGATCGGGATATGTCTGGCATCCGTTGTTTTTCCGGCAAGACTGCTGACCGAATCCCCCATCGATTGCTCCAGCAGCTCTTCGAACAGCATCTCGGAACGTTTGAAGTGTGGCGTTTCTGCATTTGCAATGTTATTCGATATGACTCGTTGTCTAGCTTCAGCGGTGTACAAAGCCGCTTCCATGCGTCCAAATGCCGCACCATTCAACAATTTCACTTTTCGTTTCACCACTTTCGCTATGAAAATCATAACTTACCTATTCAACAACATGCCTCTCATTCCTTCTTCATTCGACAAATAAATATTAAAAAAATGAGACGTTCGTGTCGTTTTTTGCTACCACGAATATCTTCTTCAATTTCCTAAATTATTACAATGAGAAAAAAGCCCTATCTTTGATGAAAGATAGGACTTACGTGTACTTTTGGAACTAGGACTACGATTTGATCTTTTTCAATTCTTGCAAAAGTTGGTGGTTCAGGATTCGGATGTAAGTTCCTTTCATTCCCAAGGACCTGGTTTCGATAACCCCTGCGCTTTCGAGCTTGCGCAGAGCGTTGACGATAACCGATCTGGTTATGCCGACACGATCGGCAATTTTGGAAGCGACAAGCAAGCCTTCCTTCCCGTCCAGCTCCTCGAAAATATGCTCTACCGCTTCCAGTTCGCTGAACGAGAGCGATCCGACGGCTACAGCAACAACCGCACGGCTTCTGACTTCCTGCTCGATCTCGTCCGCTCGTTCCCGCAGGATCTCCATTCCGACTATCGTGGAACCATACTCGGCAAGCACCAGATCGTCATCATCGAAGGCTCCGGCCTGACGAGTCAGTATCAACGTACCTAGTCGGTCCCCTCCTCCCGTAATTGGAACGACTGTCATGACTTCATGACTAGTTAATTTGGAGAACGTTTCCATTATTCCGGGATACAGTTCAACATTTGTAAGAGACTCTGCCGTGTCAAGGAAACGGAGGTTGCTCTCCGAGCTGAACCGGAGCTCGTCCGCCGATAAGGAACGGATATAATCGTGATCATATACGTCAACGGCTGCGCAGCCTAAAATTTTGCCTTTGCGGCTGACGACGAATACATTGCTTTGGACGGTCGAACATAACACTTCCGCCATTTCCCTAAAGCTTAGCGCCTTGCCGGCTGCTCGTTGGAGCAGCCGGTTCAGTGTTCTTGTTTTGTTTAATAAGCTCATTATCCCATGTGCCTCCCAGAACTGTAACAACTACAAAATATATTGGCTTAAATCTCGATCCTTCGCGATGCCGCCAAGCTTCTCGCGTACGTATTCCGGCGTGATCGTCATCTTGTCAAGCGACAGCTCAGGCGCCTCGAAGCTAAGATCTTCAAGCAGCTTCTCCAGAATCGTATGAAGTCGGCGGGCACCTATATTCTCCATATTGCGATTGACGTCAGCAGCAATAGATGCCAGTTCGCGAATCGCATCCGGCGAAAATTCCACTTCGATGCCTTCGGTAGCGAGCAGCGCGGTATACTGCTTCGTTAGCGCATTTTTGGGTTCTGTCAAAATACTGATAAAATCGTCCAGACTAAGCGAAGTCAGCTCTACCCGAATCGGGAAACGTCCTTGCAGCTCGGGAATAAGATCAGAGGGCTTCGCGATATGGAACGCGCCTGCAGCGATAAACAATACATAATCCGTCTTCACGGGACCATACTTCGTCATAACCGTCGAGCCTTCCACGATAGGCAAAATATCCCGTTGCACGCCTTCACGGGAAACATCGGGTCCTGAGCCTCTTGACGGACTTGCGATCTTGTCAATTTCGTCGATAAAGATGATGCCGCTCTGCTCCGCCCTGATGACGGATTCCGTCACGACATCGTCCATATCGATCAATTTGTTCGCTTCCTCCTGCGTGAGCGCTTTACGCGCCTCCTTTACAGGGAGCTTGCGTTTCTTCGGCTTCTTGGGCATCAGTTGTCCGAACAACTCCGACATGTTCATGCCCATGCCCTCCGGACCTTGCCCTCCGGCCAGCATATCCATCATATTCGGCGTCGTGTCTTCGACTTCGATCTCGATCACTTCGTTCTCGAGCTTGCCCTCTGCAAGCTGCACGCGGATCTGCGAACGTTTCAATTGCAATTCGCCGTCCTGCTCCTTATCCTTCTCTTCTTCCTTCTCTTCCTGATTGCCGCCAAAAAGCATTTCGAACGGATTTTTGTTCGTCTTGACTTTCGCCGCGCTTGGCGCGAGCAACTGAACGATTCGTTCGTTGGCTTGTTTCTCGGCTTTATCTCTCACTTGCTCGGTCCGCTCCGCTTTCACCATTCGAATAGCCGTCTCCACAAGATCGCGAACCATGGATTCGACGTCGCGGCCAACATACCCGACTTCCGTAAATTTGGTCGCTTCCAGCTTTACGAACGGAGCCTTGACAAGCTTGGCAAGCCGGCGGGCGATTTCTGTTTTGCCGACCCCCGTTGGACCGATCATTAGAATGTTTTTGGGCACGATTTCGTCTCTAAGCGCTTCATCGAGACGGCTTCTACGGTATCTGTTGCGCAGCGCAACAGCAACGGATCGTTTGGCTTCCTTCTGGCCTACGATGTACTTATCAAGCTCCGCCACGATCTGGCGCGGCGTCCAAGCATCATTCCCCATCCTTCTCGCCTCCCGCATCTTCTATAAGGTTTTTTCAAAAAGTCCGCTTCCCATCACGAAGTAACCGAACTTTTTGAACACGATATCCTATCCAATCTCTTCAACTATAATATTATTATTTGTGTAAACGCATATCTCGGCGGCAATTTCCAGCGCGGATCTTGCCATCTCCTTGGCTTCGAGCCCAGGTGCATGGCGTTTAAGCGCTCTGGCTGCCGACAACGCGAAGGTGCCCCCGGAGCCAATCGCAAGGATTCCGTCATCCGGCTCAATAATTTCGCCGTTGCCGGAGATGAGCAGCAGACCGGATTTATCCATGACAAGCATCATGGCTTCCAGCTTGCGCAACACACGATCCGAACGCCAATCCTTCGCCATCTCGACAGCCGCGCGCTGCAGATTGCCGTGATGCTCCTCCAGCTTCGCCTCAAACTTCTCGAACAACGTGATAGCATCCGCTACCGATCCCGCGAAACCTGCAACGACCTGTCCGCGGTATAAACGCCGAACTTTTTTGGCCGTATTTTTCATCACCATGCTGTTGCCGAACGTCACCTGGCCATCGCCCGCAATAGCTCCCTTGCCGTCATGGCGAATTGCGCAGATCGTCGTTGCGTGAAATTGCATTTCCATCCATGCGCCTCCGTTCCGTATATTAATGTTCCGAAAAAAGTTCGTCTAATCTACTCTATGACGACAATCACGCGAACAGCACGACATGCTGAGCAGATGACTTCCCGTCGCGGAGTTATAGTCTACTGTACGGCAGGATGAGTCAAATGTTGCAATTTAAAAGCATCGATGGCGTCAAGCGCCCGATTAGCGATCGCTTCGTTTTTGTCCTTTTTGTTCCGTATACGCGTCTCGAGCGGCGGGAACAGCCCAAAATTCGCATTCATCGGCTGGAAGTGCTTGAAGTCCGCCGTCGTAATATATTGAGCCATGCTGCCTAATGTCGTGTGATCCGGCAAAACAAGCGGCTCCAGACCGCGGGCCAGTCTTCCAGCGTTAATACCCGCGATCAGGCCCGAAGCCGCCGATTCGACGTATCCTTCTACTCCGGTCATCTGTCCGGCGAAAAACAACGAGTCACGCGTCTGCGTCTGGTACGTCGGCTTCAGCAGCTTGGGAGAGTTGATGAACGTATTCCGGTGCATGACCCCGTAACGGACAAACTCGGCATTCTCCAATCCCGGAATCAGTTGGAAGACCCGCTTCTGCTCGCCCCACTTCAGATGGGTTTGGAAACCAACCATGTTGTAGAGAGTCCCTGCCGCATTGTCTTGCCGCAGCTGAATGACGGCATGAGGAAGCTTGCCCGTATGAGGGTTCATCAGTCCGACTGGCTTCATGGGTCCAAACAAGGCCGTCTGCTTGCCGCGTCTCATCATGATTTCGATCGGCATGCAGCCTTCAAAATAAATTTCCTTCTCGAATTCCTTCAGCTCGGCAGTCTCGGCATTAACAAGCGCTTCATAGAATATTTCGAACTCTTCTTCCGTCATAGGGCAATTCAAATAAGCCGCCTCACCCTTGTCATAGCGAGAAGCCAGATATACCTTGCTCATGTCGATGGAATCCTTCTCGATGATCGGCGCCGCAGCATCGTAGAAGTAAAAGTATTCCTCGCCCAACAAGCCTTGTATTTGTTTGGACAGGTCGGGTGCCGTCAGAGGGCCCGTTGCAATGACCGTGATGCCGTCCTGAGGGATTTCGGTCACTTCTTCGTTTAGCACTTCGATGAGCGGATGCTCGCGAAGCCTGCTCGTTACTTCGCCCGAAAAACCATCGCGATCGACTGCTAGCGCTCCGCCTGCCGGGACGGCATTGCGATCGGCACTGATCAGGATCAGAGAGTCCAAACGGCGCATCTCTTCCTTGAGAACGCCGACGGCGTTAGACAGGCCATTTGCCCGCAAGCTGTTGCTGCATACCAGCTCTGCAAATTGGTTTGTATGATGGGCCGGCGTTTGTCTGACCGGGCGCATCTCGTACAGCGTAACGGGTACGCCTTGCGAAGCGATTTGCCAGGCGGCTTCGCTGCCGGCTAGACCTGCTCCTATAACGGTAACTTTCTGGGACATGGTTAATTCCAATCCTTTCGGTAAAACTTTTTGAAATTTCTGACGTTAATTGGCACGGTATGGCTAAACATCATCCTCCCTATGAAGGGAGGACGCTGGGTGTTCTCAATGTCGTATCCTCTATGCTTGTTCTTCCTGGTCGTCGTCCGGAACTTCTTCTGTATGGCTGCAGGTCGGACACTGAAGCTTCACGCCTGCTTTGCTCCTCTTCTCCACTAGCATGGAGTCGCAATTCGGGCACGGCTTGCCCGTCGGCTTATCCCAGGACACGTAATCGCACCCGGGATATTGATCGCAGCCGTAAAAGATTCTGCCCTTCTTGCTGCGTCTTTCGATAATTTTGCCTTCCCCGCACTTGGGACATGCTACACCGATATCCTTGATGATCGGCTTCGTATTGCGGCAGTCAGGGAATCCGGAGCAAGCGAGGAACTTGCCGAACCGCCCCATCTTGTAGACGAGGTGCTTGCCGCATTTCTCGCAGATTTCGTCCGACACCTCATCCTGGATTTCGATCTCCTTCATCTCGTCTTCCGCGACTTCCAGCCGCTTCTCGAACGATTCATAGAAGTTCGCAAGTACTTTGACCCAGTCCTCCGTGCCCTCTTCTACGTGGTCGAGATTGCCTTCCATGTTCGCGGTGAACTCTGCATCCAGAATTTCAGGAAAAAACTCCTCCATTAACTGGCTGACGAGCTCGCCAAGCTCCGTTGGAACGAATTTTTTCTCTTCGATGGCTACGTATCCGCGCTTCTGGATCGTCTCCAATGTCGGCGCATACGTACTTGGACGTCCGATACCGAGTTCCTCTAGCGTCTTTACCAGCCTTGCCTCCGTATAGCGGGGTGGCGGCTGCGTAAAGTGCTGCTTAGGCTCAACGGCTTCGGTCACCAATTGATCGCCGACCGCCAGCGGCGGCAGGAATTTATGCTCCTCTTCCGTACCGTCGTCGTTGCCTTCTACATACACCTTCATAAAACCCGGGAACTTGATCTTGGAACCGGTAGCCCGGAACACGACATCCCCTACACTAAGGTCTACAGTCATCGTATCCAATACGGCGGACGACATCTGGCTGGATGCGAACCTTTCCCAGACCAGCTTGTATAACCGCAGTTGATCCCTCGTAAGGAAAGGCTTCATGGATTCCGGATCTCGATAGATCGAGGTCGGACGGATCGCTTCGTGCGCATCCTGGGCATTGCTGTTTTTCCTCGTATAGATACGTGGCTGATCCGGCATATAGTCGGGACCGTATTTCTCGGTGATATAAATCTTCGCCTCCTCCTGTGCTACAGGGGAGATTCGAGTGGAGTCCGTTCTCATGTAAGTAATGAGACCGACCGTTCCTTCCTTGCCAAGCTCTACGCCTTCATAAAGTTGCTGAGCAACGGACATCGTCTTGGACGCTCGGAATCCGATCTTTCGAGCTGCTTCTTGCTGGAGGGAGCTGGTAATGAACGGAGGCGCTGGGTTGCGCAGCCTTTCCTTCTCTTTCACTTCCTGAACGGTAAAGCCTTCGCCCTTCATGGCCGCCAGTACTTCTTGGACATCGGCTTCTTTGCCTAGCTCGCGCTTTTCGCCGCCCAAGGAATAATACTTTGCTTCCAACGTGACGTCTTTCTGCCTAAGCTTTGCTGTAATCGACCAGTATTCTTCTGGCACAAAAGCGTCAATCTCGTTTTCGCGGTCAATGATTAGCTTGACGGCTACGGATTGCACGCGGCCTGCGGACAATCCCTTCTTGACCTTCTTCCATAACAATGGGCTGATCTTGTAGCCGACAAGCCGGTCCAGAATCCGGCGAGCTTGCTGGGCGTTAACAAGATCCATATTGATTTTGCGTGGTTGCTTGAACGCGTCCTTAACCGCCTGTTTCGTTATCTCATTAAAGACGACCCTGCAGGTGTCGCCTTCGTTAAGCTCCAAGTAATGAGCCAGATGCCAAGCGATTGCCTCACCTTCGCGATCGGGGTCAGCCGCCAGATAGACATTTTTTACTTTTTTGCTGGCGTCCTTCAATTCCTTGAGCACGCTGCCTTTGCCACGAATCGTAATGTATTTGGGACTGAAATCGTTCTCGACCTCGACACCGATCTGGCTCTTGGGCAGATCGCGAATATGGCCCATGGAGGCTTTCACAATAAACTTGCTCCCCAAATATTTGCCGATCGTCTTTGCTTTGGCAGGGGATTCTACAATAACTAATGAATCAGCCACGCGAGGTGCCTCCTCTCTTTGCGACAAGTTACAATATTCTATATATGGAACCAGGCTGAAGCTCAATTGTTCGTTTTATACATAAATTTAGCAGAAGTGAGTTCAAATGTCCAAACGGAATAGCAGTCAGCCCGTGCAGTTCGTCAATCGACAACGGCCGATCCCTTAGCAGAGCAAGCAGCTTGGCCTCCTCCGGCAACTGCGGTCTCTCGTCTTTCTCCTTGCTTCCAACTGTCTGTCCGCCTTGCTTGCCCCAAGGTTTTGCAGCATCTCGCAGCCACAACAATTGGTCAAAAATATCATCGATTCCCGTTATAATCCGAGCTCTCTCCTCACGAATCAGTACGTTGGGACCTTCGCTCTTAGGCGAATTAATGGGACCGGGCACGGCAAAAATTTCCCGATTCCAGTCTAACGCGAACTTGGCGGTTATTAGCGATCCGCTTCGCCGCGCCCCTTCTACGACGATCGTCGCGCAAGCCAAGCCTGCAATGATTCGATTGCGCTGATGAAATTGGCCGGGATGGAGCTTCGTTCCGAGGAGCGTCTCCGATACCAGCAATCCCTGTTCCCCGATATTTCGGAAAAGCGATAAATTTTGCGGCGGATAACAAGTATCGATCGGAGTCGGCAATACGGCAATCGTGCTTCCATTGCCCCTTAGAGCCGCTTCATGCGCTCTGCTGTCTATTCCTCTAGCCAACCCGCTAACAACCGTAATACCTGCCTCTGAGAGCTCCTGAGCAAGCTTATCGGCCGTATGCCTGCCATATGCAGTCGGCATTCGCGTTCCGACAATGGCAACTGAAGGCCGTTCTAGCAATTCCGACCGTCCCTTAGCATACAACACCCAAGGCGGCTGCGCAATATGCTTCAATTCGAAAGGATAACCTGAATCAAATGGCGTTAGCAAACGATCCATACCATTTCCGGCTTTAACGGATTCAGCTCTCATCCAACTTTTATCGTCTCCCGAGTTCCAGATGGGCTGGCGAAATAAATTCGCTGCCTTCTCGGCTCGGTCGTCGCGAAAACCTGCCGCCATCCATGCTTCCGGTTTCGTTCGATCCTTCGTCCAGAGCTTATGATCAATCGCGTTTTTAATCGCATGCCAACCAATGCCGGGAATCTCGTTAAGCGCTACTACCATGTCGCGAATTGCTCTTTTATTGTCGTCCATTTACCCAACCCTCTCGAGATCAGGGCAGGTTGCATCCTAGTCTATTTTGCTTCACGTGGAGGAAGAATGCAAGTCGCCCCTTATTTTGACGCCAATTCAACCGTGCAATCATGAACAAAATCACCTAAAGGTGATTCAACAAACCAATCGAAAACGTTCTGACACTAACCACCTAATGGACATAAAAGACGCTAACGGACATCCAGAGGCTGTCGATTCATTGTG
>NZ_MXQD01000042.1:0-121431 GCF_002165585.1 Paenibacillus sp. MY03
ATCCCATAATCGTTAAAAACGACTATGGAGCTCGAAACAGCAACAAACATATCCCATAATCGTTAAAAACGACTATGGAGCTCATAACAGCGACAAATCCATCCCATAAGCGTTAATAACGCCTATGGAGCTCGAAACAGCAACAAATCCATCCTATAAGCGTTGCTAACGACATTCCTGCTTCGAGGCCTGCATAAGGAAAGCCTTGAGGTCGGATGGCTTTCGTTCGCCCACAATTTGCTCAATAATGCGGCAATAGAACAAATACCAGAAATGGCTGTGCAGGGTAACGCCCTAGCACCGCCATTTCTTCGTTTTTGACGTTTCATTCAACAAGTGAGCTATTTCATCAAGCGAGCGATCATACTTTTGAGACAGCTCGTTTCTGCATTAATCGATGGTTAGAATGCGAGGCGAAGTATCCCGGATGACCTTGGACGAAGCCCATGAGCCGAGAAAAGCCGCCGCGACGCTAATAATAGCGGCTAAGGCAATACTTCCGCCATTAAGAATGACCGGCAAACTCACGATGCCGTAGCCGGATAGTACCATCTCCAAGAGAACAGGGAGGACGAAGATGCCGAGTACGATGCCGGGGATCGTGCCGCTGAACGCCAAAGCGACGATGCCAAGCGCGATCGCTCCGCGAATCCGACCGGAAGTCATGCCAATCGATTTGTAGATGCCGTAGGTTTTGCTGGCCAACCGAATGTTGATGCGGCAGGTGCTGTATATAATGAGGAAAGTCGCAAGCAGGAACAGCAGACCCATGAGACTCATGGGATAGACCAGTATGGCGGAAGCTTGATTGTATACGGAATCCAGCAGCGTACCTTGCGTGACGATGGAAGCAGTCTCCTTAAAGCGGTCGTTGAGATCGCTGACGACAGCATTTGCTTCCTTCGGATTAAAGACATTAATAAAGGCGACGTCACGATTATTGAAGTCGGGATAAACCGCAAGCGCGCCTTCCATCGTTATACGCGCCGAGTTGGACATATTCGCAATGGCTTGATAAATGCCGGTTACGATCATCGTTACCCTTTGGCCGGCAATATACACGTCGATGGTGTCGCCCGGCTGCTTGTTCAGGTTTCTTGCCACTTGAACGCCGATGGAGATCTCGTTCCGCAGAACAGGGTGATCCCCCTCCAGATTCGCGAAGCCCAGCTCCTCATAACTGCCATCCAGAATACTGAGAGAGATGCTTGAAGCAGGGGCGGAAGCCGAGTTTTGCTGATCGCTCGCAAGGCTTCCGGACTGGACGATTGCCGTCATGTTGCCTTGCCAGCCAAACCCCGAGATACGGGAGTCCGATGCGAGCGTTTGCTCGAATTCGTCGAAAGGAAAAGCGGATTTGTTCACGACCATGGAGGCTGCGTTAGCCGAATCATATCCCCACTGCGCGGCCGTGCCCTGAATGCCGCCAATGCTGCTCAACACCACGGAACCTAACGTCAATACGGAGGAGGCCAGCATCGTCAGAATGAGCATAATAACGGCGCCCTTCCGGTTAATCAACAGGTTCCTAAGCCCGATGGCGGCGCTGACGGGAAGATGGCCGAACCTGATTCCGGTTGAGCCCGCCGCATTCGATCTGCTTAACAGACGTTTGCTGTCGCCCTCCGACATCCCGTAACGAATGGCCTGGGCCGGCATGACGGCACGCGCTCGCCTCGCATAGACGACGACGAAAAGCAGCACAAGCGCAAAAACCATGATGGCCACGATGACCGCAGCCCCTAAACCTTGAATGGCTGACCCGTAGCCAGGTGTACGCAACGACGACGCGCTCAGATCGATGATCATCTTGGCTAGCACGGTGCTTAGCGCGAAAGCAGGCAGGATGGCTGCGGCCGACAATAAGCCGTATTGCATGAGATAAGGCAGGATCGTCGCGCGGGAAGTCATCCCGAGTGACTTGTAGACGCCAATCGTCCTGTAGTTGGCCAGAATGCCATCGGAGATCGTAAAGCCAATCGTCAATAAGGCGATGATCAGCATGACGGCGCCCAAAAAAATCATAATGAAACCAACGATCTGATTAATGATGAGATAGAAGGCGGATATTTCTTCGAACTCCATCTTGCTTTCCAGGAAAGGCGTGCCCATGGCGCTCGAGAAGGAATGCCAATAAGCAAGATTATCTCCGTAGTTGTCGAACCGAAGTCCCAGCAAATAGTTGCTGCCCCCGTCCAAGCCATCTATTCGGGTCTCATAGTCCTCATGGTTCATCCAGACGCGGGCCGTGTTCGAGAAAGGAGCACCGTACGGAACATCGACTACGATAGCGGATACCTGAAGCTCTAGCTTGGTCCCGTCTACGGGAATAGAGATTTCGTCTCCCAAAGAAATGCCGACCGGATAAGCCATCGAGGTGGGAATCCATATGGTGCCGGGCGCGGGCTCCACTCCCGTTTTTCCTTCGGTAACGATGAGCTGATCGACGGACGGGATGTTCTTTGGTGTTTCCATCATGAACATATAGAGATTGGGAATATCTTTGCCTTTATGAACGATGCCGGACAGTGTATGGTATCGCATGAGATCCGAAGTTTGAACGCCTTGCTGCGATTGCCACCAATGTTGTACGGCCTCCGGATCGTGCAGCTTCTTCTCGAAAGTCAGAATTTGATGAGAGCCGTTAGTACGCATGTGCATTTCGTCGAAGCGGTCGCCGGTATTGGATACGATAATGGTCGCCGTACATACAAGCAAAGCGGATAACAGAACGAGCAGGGCAACGAAAGCGTTTTGTACTTTGTTCTTAACGAGATACGATTTGCCAAGCTTCCAGATGGCCGTTATCATACTTTCACCTTCTGGGACACGAATGAGAAAATCAAAGCCTCCCGATCGTTCGTATTCATGTCTCCCTGCTTGCCGAATTCGAGAATGCCTCCGATCTTGCCGTCTCGGATGTAGATAAGCCGGTCGGCTCTGCATGCCGCTTTGATGTCATGCGTGACCATAACGACGGTCTGGCCGTCCTTATTCATCCCGCTGAGCAAATCCAGCACTGCTACGCCTTGGTCGTAATTCAGGCTGCCGGTCGGTTCGTCCGCGAATAGGACGTCCGGCGAGTTAACAAGAGCTCTCGCGATGGCGGCTCGCTGCTGCTGTCCGCCGGAGGTTTGCGAAGGCAGACGGCCCAGTTGGCCTTCAATGCCCATCGTATGAGCGAGCTCTCGCGCTCGGGTGGCTATGGCTTCCTTCTTTTGTCCCGCGATGTAGCCTGGCAGCGTAACATTGTCCCATATCGTCAGATCGGGGACCAGATTTATGCTCTGATAGATATAACCGATATTTTTTGCGCGGAAGTCCGAAAGTTCTCGCTCGCCAAATTGATCGATGCGCCGATCGCGAAAGTAAACCTCGCCGGCCGTTACGTTATCCAGTCCGCTAAGCAGATAGAGCAAGCTGGACTTGCCGGAGCCCGAGTTGCCCATGATGACGGTAAATTCGCCTTCGTGGATGTCCAGGTCCACGTTCCGAACGGCATGATATTGTTCGTTGCCGGCGCTGTAGGTTTTGCAGAGGTTTCTTGCGGCTATAATTACTTGTCTCTCCAACATGATCACTCCCTGTATCTATTAGGTAAGCAACAGTATAGGGGCTCGATCTTGCAATCCGCTTATCAAATTATAAATAAATCCTTACAAGGATGTTCAAAAAGTCCGCTTTCCATAACGATGCATACCAGGGAGTGTACTCGACGTCGAAGCTTGAACTCAGCCGAAACTTCCGGTGCTCACGTAGCTCTGCTACGCTCCGCTCCTCAGTTTCTAGCTTCATCCAATCTTCTCGGTTCTGAAAACCGAACTTTTTGAACTTTGATATTACAGGGATATTCAAAAAGTCCGCTTTCCATAACGATGCATATCAGGAAGTGTACTCGACGTCGAAGCTTGAATTCAGCCGAAACTTCCGGTGCTCACGTAGCTCTGCTACGCTCCGCTCCTCAGTTTCTAGCTTCATCCAATCTTCTCGGTTCTGAAAACCGAACTTTTTGAACTTTGATATTACAGGGAAAAGTCCGCTTTCCATAACGATGCTTCAACAGAGGGGCAGAGTAAAATAAAACTCCGTTCCCTGGCCCTCCCGGCTCTTGAAGGAAATGACGCCACCATGGGCTTCGACGATGTTTTTGCAGATGGATAAACCTAAGCCGTTGCCCTCGGTCGCAATAGCTTGGCCAGGCACGCCGGATTGTCCGCGATAATAGCGTTCGAACAGGAACGGCATATCCTGCGGCCGAATGCCTCTGCCCGTATCCGCAACCGTAAATACAAGATGATTCTCTTCCAGATCAGCGGATATATGGATCGTATCGCCTGGCGACGTATGTTTAAGCGCGTTCGTTACGAGATTCGTCAGCACCTGCTCGATTCGCGCGGCATCGACAGGGAGCAGGACGTTCGGCATGTTCAACGATTCGCGATAAGCAATGCCTTGCGTTCGTGCATAATGACCTAAAGTGGACAAAATCGGAGGGAACACTTCCATGCTATAACGCTCCTTTGGCTCCACCGATATTTGACCGAGCTCTTCCATGGCGTGGAGGAACAGATCTTCCACCTGTCTGGACATCTTGTCCGTATGATTGCGCATAATGCCGACATACTCCAGCATCGTCTCGCGGTCGGAGCACACGCCTTCGAGTATGGCTTCCATATAGGCTTTGACGGTTGTAATCGGCGTTCGAATCTCATGCGAAATGTTGGTGATAAGCTCCTTCTGCGCCTTCTCCTGTCTGGCCCGCCGCTTGCGCTGCTCCTTAAGCTCCAGGGTAATCTGATCCATCATGGCATAAAGGCCGCCGAGCTCATCCATGCGAGCAAACTGTGTCCCGATGTGGGACGGAGGTTCATAGTTGCCTCTAAGAATGGCTTCGGCACGACCTTGTAACGTCCGGACAGGGGAGAGAATACGGGAATGAAAGCTTGTTCGCATAACCAACAGCAGCGCGACTGATCCCAGGAAAAGAAGGAACGACACGATCAACATTGTTAGCGGAAAGGCAGAAGAGGAGTCGCTCCCGAGCCTCTCCTTGGCGATATGGAAAATCGCGTTAGCTACATGCGAGTCTGTATCAGCATCCAGAACGGGAAAGGTAATACGATAACTTCCGTCGTTCTGCGTTGCTTCGTGCAAGTCATAGTGAAGAGAGGACCGCAGATTGAGGCGATCCCCTTGCTTGTAAGGAGAGGTCGAGAACAAGATTTCCCCGCTCAGCCCGGCGTAGGTAAGCGCCACGTCATGCTCCCCTGACAATGCGCGAAGCGTTGCTTGCACATGCTGGTCTCGGATGTTTTCGTAATGCTGCTCCATAAAGAGCAGGAGTGGATTTACCGCCAGGCGGACTTCGTTAATGACGTAATCCGACTCATGATTCCGTTCTTGGTTCGTCACGTAAAGGAACCAGCCGCCGCCTATTGCCGTCATCAGGAAAAAAAGCGCCATAAAGGCGCCGATCCAGCTTTTTAGCCAAACGTTCATATGGATCCGCCAACTCCGCTTCTCTGTTTAGTCCAAGCTGAATTTATAACCCACGCCCCATACCGTTCGGAGGCAGGCGGGCTTGGAAGGATCGACTTCGAGCTTCTCCCGCAATCTGCGTATGTAGACCGTGACGGTATTCTCGTCGCCATAAGCGGCGTAGCCCCATACCGCATCGAGGAGCTGGGCTTTGGAGAACACCTGGTTCTTGTTGCTGGCCAGATAGTGGAGAAGCTCGAACTCCTTGGCGGAGAGGGAGACCTCAAAGCCGTTAGCCATAACCTTGTAGCCCTTCTTGTCGATGACGAGATGTCCTAGGTTAAGCGTGCCCTCGTTCTCCGGAATCTGTTTCTTGGCCGCATTCATGCCGTCGTATCGACGGAAGTGGGCGTTGATTCGGGCGAGCAGCTCCGTCAAGGAGAAAGGTTTTGTCATATAGTCGTCCGCGCCGAAGCCCAGTCCGACCACTTTGTCCGTATCGCTGCCTCGGGCGCTTAGAATCAGGATGGGAACGTCGCTGCTCTCGCGGATAGATCCGCAAAGCTGGAGGCCGTCCATATCGGGCAGCGTGAGATCCAGTATAACAAAGTCGGGTTTCAGCAGTTCCATCATGCGCAAGGCGTCTTTCCCAGAGGAGGCGGCAGCGGCTTCATATCCGTTTTTGGTCAAATAATCCCGCAGTACGCGAGCGATATCATATTCGTCGTCAATAATGAGTATTTTCTTTTGTATGCCCATCGCGCGCTCACCATTCCGTGTCCCAATTTCCTTTTATTCTACTTCATCTTCCAATGGATTGATAGGTTTGGCATGTTGTGCGAGTTGGATGGAGGATTATAAATATCCCAAAAAGAGGGATGCGCGCAGCGTTTGTCGAAATGAGGGTTAATACGGTTATTCCCGTATGTTTAGGGGGACGAAAATTGAAAAGAAAACGAAGTCGTCTGGAGTGGGTGACGATAGGAGTCGTCGTTATCGCAAGCTTAATGTTTGCGACGGTACCATCTGAGGAAAGATTCGATAGATTCATTACGAAGAGGCATGGAATCGTATGCAAACCCGACTTTGAGTTTGGCCATAAATGTTATGCTGAAGAAAAAGTCATTCAATCGAAATCCGGCCATTTTCGGAGATCTTATTTACATGCCTCCTCCGAAAGAAACTACAAATTTGAAAATGGCGAAATTATAACGACGCGAACGTTTGGCGTGTTTGGCCTATTATTTGAAATGCGCGACGGGTTCTGGTGGGAGCACGTTTTTAATTGATGCTCGAATGCGAGTTTGTGGTTTTAACGGACATCACAAGCACTATTTCGCCGAAACTGTCCCGTTTGGAAATCTAACGGACAGGAATGACCTTATTTGAGTAAAAAGGGAGGCCGGCGCGTGGCTTTTGCTCAGATAGAGTCGCTGATGTCGGTTAGATTTAGAAAGTATGAAGTTTCTGCAAAATAAGGGCTGTGGTGTCCGATAGCGTCCCTTTGACCTAGCAATGCGATCTTGAGAAAAAAAGAGGTGATGGTTTTGAAACTGAGAGTAGGATTTTTTATTGCATGGATTATTCCTTACGTTTTTTTGGTTTGCTATAATATAGGTTTTTTTACGTACATCATAACGAACGCCAAAGGTCTCAATGAGATTAATAGAATGGGGATATTTGTATTCATGTGGTTTGTTTTCAGTCTCGTGCTGATATTCGGGGCCATTCGAATTATACAGTGGTATAAACAAGGAAAGTTTCATACCTCGCATCCATTGCCAAATCAGGATACTGAATCCGTAGTGCCGGAAGACGCGGGGAAAAGATGGAGCCCTGTGCTCGAAGCCCCGTCTTGCTTAGGCTGCCGCCTTGCCAACGGATTGGAGGAAGCGCATGTCGTATTCGAAAACGATTATGTGACTTGCCTGCTGGATATAGACCCGCTTAACGAAGGACATACCTTGATATTGCCCAAGCGGCATTTTGTAGAATTGGCGGACACGGATATAAGCGCCAGACATGCCATTATGAACGCTTCCGTACGCATCTCCAATGCCCTTAAAACGATTTATAAACCTGACGGAATATCCATTATGCAGAATGGCGGCAGCTTTAACGATTTGGGACATTACCACATGCATGTGTTCCCGAGATACAACAACGATGGTTTCGGTTGGAAGGAGCCGGCCGTTAAATCACGGCATTCTTTAGATGTGGTGAAACAACGAGTAGCGGAGCAGCTAAAAGACGGTATGCCCCAATTGTGACCCTGACGTCAGGGAGATGAGCTTTTCTTCCTCTCCCGAATGGGGTACGATCAATAGCAGAATGGCTAGATTATTAAATATGGCAGCTTGCCATCGCGAACGGAGAGGTCAACTTGGAAAACTTTGCATGCCTTTACGTCATACGAGGCGAACCATTTCCCTCAGGCACCTGCGTAAATTTGAACGAGGAAGAGACGATAGTGGGACGAGCATCCCATCAAGCGACGCCTGACGTGGCGTTTACGAACGCATTTGTATCCCGCCAGCATTTCTCCATTCGCCGGGAGCGGAATCAGGCGGTCTTGTATGATCTGGGCAGTCTTCACGGAACCGAAGTTAACGGGGAGCGGGTCAAACCCAATCAGCCGTATGTTCTCAACAACTTCGATATAATCAAGCTGGCCAAAGGGATGACGGTGCTTCACTTTTCTTATTTGTCCGCGGATCAGACGCTGGATATTGAACCGCTTAGCATAACCAAACGGCTGCAGGCCGTACATCTGTCCTTAACCATCCATTGGGAGAAACGTGAATGCGTGGTGGACGGTAAAAGAATTCCGATGTCTGAGAAAGAATATTCCCTCATTCGTCTGCTTCACGATAATGCAAACCGGCTGGTGCCGCTGGATGTCATTAAGACCACGGTTTGGCCGGAACGCACGGTAGAGGGAGATGGCATACCCGACGTGTCTCTGGACGAGCTCAACACGCTTGTCTACCGGCTTCGGAAAAAATTCGGCAAAGACACGTTTATGATCAGCTCCGTGCGGGGCAGCGGCTACGTATTGGAATCCGAAGTGAAATCGTATTAACGAAAGGCGGAGTTTCGCCATGAAAGTTATCCAAACGGAATATTCGGGGCCGTTGTACGGCTCTGTTCATATACCGGGGGCGAAAAACAGCGCCCTCGCCATTCTTGCGGCTGCTTGCTTGGCAGACGATATTGTAACGCTGGAGGGCATTCCTCCAATCGATGATGTGCGCGTCATTGCGACGATCGGCCGGGACATTGGCCTGGACCTCAAGCGGGTAGACGGCCGCATCGTTATCGATCCGCGCTGGATCCATAAAGCCGAGATCGATCACGGCAAAGCTTCCAGCTATCGTGCCTCCTATTATTTTGCAGGCGCGCTGCTGGCCAAATTCGGCAAAGTGACGATCGGTTATCCAGGGGGCGACGACTTTGTATCCCGGCCAATCGACCAACATATCAAGATGTTCCGGGCGCTTGGAGCACGGGTAAATCTGCAGGACGATCATTATGTCGTGGAAGCTGCGGAATTAAAGGGAGCCCCCATTTATTTTGACACGATCACCTCGGGGGCTACTATAAACGCGATGCTTGCCGCCGTGCGTGCCCGTGGCCGGACATGGCTGCATAATGCGGCGAAGGATCCGGAGGTTGTGGATACGGCGGCTTTTCTTAACAGGCTTGGCGCCAGAATCTACGGAGCAGGCACGGAGCATATTCGAATCGAAGGGGTTCCTTATTTAAATGGAGGGAGCTATACCATCATTCCGGATCGGCTGCTTGCTGGCGCGTTTCTGATGTCGGCTGGACTTCGCGGTGGACAAGTGACGGTGCAAGACGTCATTCCCGAGCATCTGGGTGCTTGCCTGGCGAAGCTGGGGGAGATTGGCTTGGAGATCGAATGCGGAGACAACGAAATCACCGCGTACGGTACGGGAACGCTTCGGGCGACTCGTGTGCGTACCGGCATGTATCCCGGCTTCGCGACGGATCTGCAGCAGCCCATGACCGCGCTGCTGCTTCAGGCGAGGGGCAAAAGCATCGTAACGGACCGCGTTTATCCGAAACGTTTCGCGCATGTGCCGCAGCTTCGCAGACTCGGCGCGGAAATTGAGCTCCGCAAGGAGAGTGCGTACATACGCGGAGGAGTACAGTTGCAAGGCGGCTGGGTTCACGCTACGGATGTTCGCGCCGGCACAAGTCTGATTTTGGCGGGCCTTACGGCCGAAGGCAGCACCTACATTACGGGAGTCGAGCATCTGGAACGCGGTTACGAAGACGTCATCGGCAGCTTCCGATCCATCGGAGCGAAGCTGGATATGCGTGAGATAGAGGCCGGCGAAGCCTCGGGACAATGGATGTTGCCGGGATTATGGAAGAAGGCTGCCTGGATTCGTTGAAGACGGGTGGTCGACAGCTGTCTTTCGGGAAGCGTTCGAAACTTCCCTTGGAGTTACGATATTGTTGATACTTGTATATCCCGTTTTACTAGCTATGGAGACGAGGCGGAAGAAAACAACCAAACATGTCATTAGACATGTTAGATCGGAGAAGATTCATTGAGATTTTACATGCCGCCGACAGGTGAAGCTTACAAGCGGGTAATCGATTTGGCGATCCGAAATTCGGATTGTTTCGTGCTTAAACAAGCGTTGGAAATTTACCCCGTTTGGGATACAACCGGATATATGCTTGCATTGGAGGAGCTGCAGCCATACCTCATTCATACGCATACGATTCCTGCGGGCAATATGGAGGATGTCATCGAGGCGCACGAAAGTTATAGAAGTAGCGCTTTTTATACGGCTGGCATCTACCGCTTCTATCGTTGCTCCGAGAATAGCGGCAAGGTGCTGAAGGAGCTGGCCGATGGTTTGTCCGATTGGAAGTTTCCCAACCTTCCCGAGGATTTGTGTTTCTTGATGGAAGGGGGCGGCGATTATTTGTATTCCATCGTACACGAGAACATGTATGGTCTGGAGGTATCCGAAGAAGAGGCGACTATGTTGATGGATCAAAATCCGGGCCTGTTTCTGGAGCTCGAGAACCATCACAATTTGGATCGTCTGCTGGAGGATGCCATCAAGCAAAAGGGGACCCGTCTCTCGATCAGCGGGCATGGATTGAAGTCGTTGCCCGATGACATTCGTTATTGCACGGAACTGGTCGAACTGGATATTTTCGAGCAGGATCTCTATGAGCTGCCCGAAGCTTTGTTCGAGCTGAGCAAGCTGGAGATTTTATCGATTATGACGGCCGATCTGGCTTGTATTCCTTCTTCCATCGGCAAACTTAAAAATTTGCGGGAGCTGCGTATCGTATGCGCCAGTTCGGACCGGCCCGCACCAGGCTGGACTCCCAAGCCCATCCATAAGATAAGCTTGAACCGCATCCCGCCGGAAATCGGCGAGCTGCAGCGGCTAGAGGTGCTTGCGATTCAATATTCGTCTATCGACGAACTCCCCCAAGAGATAGAGAAGTTGAAGAATCTCCGTCATTTGATGATTGCTCCAAGCTTGCTTCGCGCTAAACCCGACTTTCTCTCCCGCATGAAGGATCTGAGCTTTATCTACAATTAGAAATTGGAACAGCGACAGCCAAGGACGAGATAAAGTCCTGGGCCGTCGCTGTTTTTTGCTAACGATCTCCGTTGGCTAAATGGTCTATGCATTAAGTCGATTATTCAAACCATTGTCTCGGTCCAATCAAATGGAATAGTCGGTTACCATCCATATTCAACGCATCCTGAATACGTGCGATTGTAAAGTCACTAATAGGCTTGGGCAAATGATCTATAGCCCAATATTTACAATCAGTTACTTCTTTCTCATCCGGCTGTGGCGGTTGGTTGCCGTCCAGCTTACATGTGAAAACAAAGTGGTGCATATCATGAACAGCTTCATAATAAACGCCAGTCAAGCGCTCAACCGAAACTTCAAGACCGGTTTCTTCCAGCACTTCTCTTTTTGCCGTATTTTCGGCAGATTCATTTTGCTCAGATAAGCCGCCAGGTAGTTCCCAATTATATTTTCCGTAGTTATGTTTTACTAAAAGAACTCGCCCTTCCGAATCCATGATAACTGCCGCCGCTCCAACTGGCTTTCGTGACATTCCTGCATTCCTCCTGGTCGATTAAATTGAAAGAGTTAATTAACATATATTAACATATGAATAGACGTTAATTAGAATAAAAAGTTGCACTGAAATTAACGCAGTAAAGCTGCCGATCATCGTCGGCAGCTTCATTCCTGTTCGGTTATTTTTTACCAATCAAAATCTTAAAGTCCATCGTGACTTGTTTCAGATTCATCTGCAGCACTTTTTCTATACGCTCGTTAGAAGCACCCCAGGATAAAGGCGTCATGCCAAGCAAGGGTTCGATTAAGGATTCACCCAGGTTTACTTGATACCGAATGTTTTGAACATCCACTAACTTGATCTGCTCGTTAAAGTGGCTGGTGGTAAGGAAATTCGAATAAACCTGTTTATCTGAACCGCTGTAAAAGATTTCTCTTAATTCCATCAGATAATCCCGATTAGGCACGACTTTAATGACCAAACCATGATCACTAATCAATCTCTGGAATTCCGAATAATTTGCCGGGGAAAGAATATTTATAATGATTTTGAATTGCCGATTTGCAAATGGACAGTTTGCAATGTCCGCGACACACCAGATCGCATCGGAATATTCGGATGCGGCCATACGAATGCCCTCTTTTGAAATATCGATTCCTACAGCCAATGTAGCGATATTTTTATTCTGACTTATTTCTAATCGTATGTTATTTAAGTGAGACCCTTCTCCGCATCCCGCGTCCAGTATGCTTATAAGATCATTACTCGAGTGCTGATTCATTATCATTTGACTTACCGCGACATGTAAGGGATTAAACAAACCGCCTTTGCCGATTAATCTTCTGTGCTCGAATACCTGTTTATCATATTTAGTAAGATTACCTCGAGACAGTAGGTTTATATATCCATGTTTTGCTATATCAAAGCAGTGCCGATTGCTGCAAATCAAACTTTGCAAGTGGACCTCTCGCATCGATTTCTTGCACAATGGGCATCTAAATAGCTCTTGATTCTTTTCGATTTTTTCAGCACTAATCCACTTTTTACTTTTTTGGAACACAAAAAAGCACCCTTTCATTCGTAGTAGGACAATGAAAAAAGGCACAATCAAATAAACCCCGGCATTTCTGTTCAAAATGCGGGTTAAGTGATCTGCGCCTTACATTACCTTAAACGAATGAATTTGATGATCATGGATTAGCTCTCCCTTTTGTAATACAGGATACAGGATTAAACACTCTTATATTAGCATGTTTCGCTTATAGGAGGAAACATTGCTCGACCGCATGCGGCCTTCGCATATACTACGCCCGACCCTGCCTGGAGGAACGATATTGTCCCGGGGTTATGCCGGTTTCCTTGCGGAACAGCCGGATAAAATAGTTCACGTTATCGATGCCGACTCTCTCGCCGACCTCTGCAACGGATAGGTCGGCATTTGCCAGCAGCGAACGCGCCTCCGATATTTGCAGTCCGTGTTTGAATTGCAGCGGGCTCTTGCCCGTGTACAATTTGAGGCATCTAGCAATGTAGTCGAACCGGTAATGCAAGGCTTTCTCCATATGGTCGGCGCTAAACGGATCCGTTGCATGGCGCTGCAAATATGCAATGGCGAGATCGCAGAGCTTACGCGACCGGGGAGCATAACGCCTTTGCGCGGCTTCTTGCAGCTTCACCAACAAGGAGGCCAGTTCGGCTTGAAGCAACAGCGAGCCGGAGGCCGTCGCGCGATGATGCAGCTCCAACATGCGGTTCAAAACGGGCAGGAGATCAGGGCCGTTGAAGTCGGCGAACTTGGGAAGGTACATCGTCTGTCTGTGAGGAGCCAGGTCGAGATCCGTGCCTTTGGCATAAGGGAATGACCAAGGAATACTGGCGCTGTCAAGCGTACGGACAGGCGCATCGTGGACGAAATGAACCCAGTAGATCTCCGTTGCTTCGGAGCTTGCTTGATGGCCGATATGATGTTTGCCTGGCTCCAGCACTAACATATTGCCTTCGGTAATTTCATAAGACTTATTGTCTTCGGTCATATATAGGACGCCATTGTTAACAAAGAGCATGTCATATACGTCGAAAACGCGGGAGAGATGCTTGATCCCGGGCGGCCAGACAGCATGTCCGATCGTGACCAGCTGAGGCAACGGGGGGATCGTAAGCTCGAGACAAATCATGGCGGGCCATCTCCTTCGCAAGAAGTGCTGGTTGCAATTCATTGTAGCATGCTTCGGCATCGAAAGGTAGAAATCGTGCTATTACAAGTCGTTTCCGAATCTGTCCAATCCGCCCCGTGCTTCCTATACTTAAGGCATATGAACAGGAAGGGAAGAGTGAATCATGCGATTTCGTCAGGTCCATCTAGATTTCCATACTTCCGAGGCCATCACGCCTATCGGAGAAAAATTCGACAAAGGGCAATTTCAAGAGATGCTTCAATTAGGCAGCGTGGATTCCATTACGGTATTTTCCAAATGTCATCACGGCTGGGCTTACCATCCGTCCGAAGCCAACGAGATTCATCCCGGACTAAGCTTTGATCTGCTCGGCGCTCAAATCGAAGCCGCGCATGAAATCGGCGTCAAGACGCCCGTTTATTTGTCGGCGGGGCTCGACGAGAAACTGGCAATACGGCATCCCGAATGGCTGATCCGCGACAAGGAAGATGCGACAAACTGGGTCAAAGGTTTTATGGATCCGGGCTATCATGTTATCTGCTTTAACACGCCGTACCTGGACATTTTGCTGTCGCAGATCGCGGAGACGTTGTCCCGCTACGATGCGGACGGGCTGTTCCTCGACATCGTCGGCGTCAAATCCTGTTATTGCCACAGCTGCGTGGCAACGGCTAGACGGGAAGGGATCGATCCTCGGAACGCCGAAGACATGCGGCCGCTATGGGAGAGAACCTATGCGAATTATACGGCCAAGGTCAAAGAGACCGTGGAATCCGTAAAGCCGGGACTTCCGATCTTTCATAACGGCGGCCATATCAAGCGCGGGCGCCGCGACCTGGCATGGATGAACACGCATCTGGAGCTGGAATCGCTGCCTACTGGCGGCTGGGGCTACGACCACTTCCCGTTGTCGGCACGATATGCTCAGACCCTTGGCATGGAGTTTCTCGGCATGACGGGCAAGTTCCATACGACATGGGGAGAATTCGGCGGCTATAAGCATCCCAATGCGCTCCGTTACGAAGCGGCGCTCAGTATTGCGAACGGGGCCAAATGCTCCATTGGCGATCAATTGCCTCCGAACGGCCAAATGGACAAAGCGACCTATGCCTTGATCGGGGCTGCATATCGGGAGGTTGAGAGCAAGGAAGCGTGGTGTACGGGGACGACGAATGTTGCGGATGTCGCGATTCTGTCTCTGGAGGCGACAGGCGTGCATCCAAAGGTTAAAGAGGAAGGCGTAAAGTCGGAATCCGATGTCGGCGCGATCCGGATGCTGCTGGAGGGCAATTTCTTGTTCGACGTCATCGATTCGGAGCAGGATTTCTCGGCGTACCGGGTCTTGATTCTGCCGGATTACGTAGCAGTGGAAGACTCCCTGCTAGAGAAGCTGGAGGCTTATCTGGAACAAGGCGGCAAGCTGCTTGCGACGGGCTGGTCCGGACTGGACGCCGAGGCAGAGAGCTTCGTCATCGACTTTGGCGCGAGACTGGTTGGGCGCAATCCGTATCGACCGGATTATTGCCGTCCGTTGTTTAAGCCGGGAAGCCTGGAGGAAGCGGCGTTTATTTTCTACTCGCAGGGGCAGAAGATCGAGCTGCAGGGCGGAACGGAGCTAGGACGTCGCGAGGATCCTTACTTCAATCGGGATGTTTACACATTCTGCTCCCATCAGCATACGCCTAACAGCGAGACCTACGGGGGGCCGGGCATCGTTAAGAACGAGAATGGCATTTATATCGCCTGGAACGTGTTCGACGAATATGCCGAAAAGGGCAGCCTGATCCTGAAGGAAACGGTCGTGCACGCGCTGAAGCAGCTTCTTCCCGATATCACGCTCGATACCACTCTCCCGGCTCAAGGCGTCGTTACGCTGCAGGAACAGAAGGCCGAGAAACGTCTCGTTAACCATCTTTTGTACGCAACGCCTATCCGTCGCGGTAAAAGCATCGAGGTTATTGAGGACATCATCCCGCTTCACAACGTTGAGGTGTCCGTTAGGACTGACGCTGACGTTAAGGGCGTATATCTGGCGCCTCAGCTCACTCCGCTTCCATATCATTTCGAGAATGGCGTCGTTTCGTATACGGTACCCGAATTGGATTGCCACCAGATGGTCGTTATCGATTATAATGAATAGGTTGATAGATTAACGACTATTTTATTGTAAAAGGATGGCGAATCATGGACTTTAAACCATTAGCCTTATTCCTCGACCGTATTACCGCTTGGCGCATTCCGTGGGCGGAGGTGCTGGTCATGCATCGCAACGAGACCGTATTCCGCTATCGGAGCGGAATGCTGGATCTGGAGGCGGGAACGCCGATTGACGAAGACCGGATTATCAATATTTATTCCATGACGAAGATCATGACCTGCGTCGCGGCATTGCAGCTTGTCGAGCGGGGAGCGATGTTGCTTAATGACCCAATCTCCCTTTACTTGCCGGAATATGCGGAGATGAGCGTGAAGCAGCGGGGAGAAGACGGGGAAGTGACGCTGGCAAAGGCGGAGCGTCCTATTACGGTGCGGGATCTGTTTACGATGACGGCCGGCTTCTCGTACGATCTGTCCGTGCCGTCTATTCGCGAGGTGATCGAGACTACGGCAGGCAAGGTGCCTACCAGAGCGTTCGCAGAAGCGCTTGCGAAGGAACCGCTCCAGTTTGAACCCGGCACGCATTGGAATTACAGCCTCTGTCATGATGTGCTGGCAGCGCTGGTGGAAGTTGTAGACGGACGTCGCTTCGGCGTATACATCCAGGAGGAAATTACGGGTCCTCTGGGAATGAGAGATACCGGCTTCGACTTGTCTGCAGAGCAGCGCGGAAAAATGGCTCCGCAATATTTTTACGATGATGCTCTGGGCAAGGCAATAAGACATGACAATAACGGCTTCCGGATTGGGACGGAATACGAAAGCGGCGGCGCCGGTCTCTTATCGACCGTAAGCGATTATGCATTGTTACTTAACTCGCTAACGAACCGGGGAACGAGCCCGGCTGGCGTACGAATTTTAGCTCCCGCGACTGTAGAGCTGATGCTTGCGGATCATCTCACTCCGGCTACGCGTCCCGATTATAATTGGGAGCATATGAAGGGCTACGGCTATGGACTTGGCGTCAGAACCCATATTTCCAAGGAAGAGAGCGGTTCGTTAAGCCCCATCGGCGAGTTCGGATGGGCAGGCGCAGCGGGCTGCATGGCCATTATCGATCCTGCAAACGAGCTTACGGTCATGTATGGCCAGCATATGCTGAACAACCAAGAGCCATACGTGCATACACGCCTGAGAAATATCGTCTACGCTTGTATCTAAGCAATCGGCGAATAACAAGAAAGAGCCGTCCCCGGCATGTACCGGGAACGGCTCTTGTTCTTGCGGCAACCATTTGCGTTATTACAAGACTGGCTTTATCTGACCCGGAACACCGCGATCGCCTGTTGCAGCTCTTGGGCGAGCACGGCCAGGGACTGCGCAGTGGCGGCGGATTCTTCGCTCGCGGCCGCGGCTTCCTGCGTCGTGGCGGAGATGCTCTCTACCGCGGTCAATACCGTCGTCGTCTGGGCTGCCTGCTCCTCGCTGGCCGCCGCGATTTCCGACACTTTCATGCCCGCGTTGTTGACGAAGGACACAATGTGCTGGAACGATTCCGACGTCTTGTTGGACATGGCGACGCTTTGATGGACGGCCGTCGAGCTTTGTCTCGTATTTTCTTGCATGCCTTTAATAATGCCCGTAATTTGTTTCGTCGCTTCGCTGCTTCGTTCAGCCAATCGTCGAACCTCGTCGGCGACGACGGCGAATCCTCTGCCTTGTTCGCCGGCACGGGCGGCCTCGATCGCGGCATTTAAAGCCAGCAGGTTCGTCTGATCGGCAATATCTTCGATGACTTCGATAATATCGCCGATTCTGGAGGAATCCTCTTCGAGTCGCGACATAGAGCTCTGCAGGGAATGCATGCTTTCCATGGAAGATTGAACGACCTCGTTGCCTTGACCCGCCATCTCCATCGTTTTGTCCGACAACTCGGACGCGATTTCCGTGTTTTCCGCGACGGAATGAATGGCGGACGAGAGCTCCTTGAACAGCTCGCTGATCGTTTGAGCCGCTTCGGCCTGATTGGCATTGCCTCCGGCAAGCTCCTCGCTGCTGGCGGACAGCTGCTCGGCGGATGCGGCCACGTTTTGCGAATGCTCGGAGATCCGGCCAACAACAACTCTAAGCTTGTCGATCATGGCATTGATGCCGTCCCCGAGCTTGCCGATTTCATCGCGCGTACCGATCTCGACCTTCTCGCGCAGATCGCCATCCGCTACTTTTGAAAGCAAGGCGACAACTCGATTTAATGGGCCTGAAATAATGCGAGAGATGAAATATCCGAATGCAATGCTTGCGAGTACGGCTGCGACTAATACGGCAATCGTAATGTTCCGAGACGATTCATACAATGCTGCGCCTTCGTCTCTGGCAACATCGGCTTCATTCATGTTGATATCAATTAATTCGTTAAGAGGCTTCTGAAGCTCGCCAACGAGGAGGACATATTCTCCGTCGATAAACGCCAGCAAATCTTCAAGATTATTGCTGTCCCTAAAGGCAATGGCACGGCTCACCGCATCTTTGTATTTGGGCCATTGGGTCTGAAATTGGCTGAGCGCCGTTTCAGATTCCGTTGACAGCTTCGTTTGGCTGAAGGCTTGAACTGCGGTTTCCACCACTTTCATGTCGGTTTCCAAGGTCGTTTTCGTTTCGTTAATCATTGTGGAGGTTTGAGACATATATAATTTGCGGACGAACGTGCGCATCTCGCCAAGAGCGATTTTAGCATTCTGTATTTCGGCAACTGCCCTAAGCTGGTTCGTGTACATATCGTTTAAGCTGCTATTGGTTTTGCCCAAATTGCTTAAGCCGTACAAACCTATGAAAGTCATCATGATTGAAATAAGAAGGAACGCGGCAATCAGCTTAACCATCGTTTTGAGATTATAGAACCATTTCATGTTAGGTAACTCTCCTTGTCGCGTATGTAAGATGTTCCGCAGGGCGCGGCTATTCGTTATTGCATAAGCACTTCTTTCAGCTTAAGAATTCCAGTCAAATCGCCATCCGTAATGCCTATTCCGGCAAGCAGCGAGGAGGAGATACCGCCGAATTGATCAGGCGGAAGCTGAATATCCTTGAAGCGGAGCACCTTGTTCACTTTATCGACAATAATACCGGCCGTAGTATCCCGATTGCGAACGACAATAATGCGAGTGGATTTGGATACAGTCTCCTCCGACATGCCGAGCAGCAGTCTAAGACTGAAGACGGGGACGATTTTTCCTCTCAGATTTACGACGCCTTTTACATACATGGGAGTGTCCGGCATCCCCGTAATTTCGAGCATTTGAATAATTTCGTGTACTTCAGAAATAATGACGGCATATTTGTCCGTACCGATGTTGAATTCAACAAATTGTTCGGATAAATTGAGTTCCATGGTATTTTTCCTCCTGGGCTGGTGTAAAGCGCGGCATGGCGATAGGGCGCTCCTTGCTAACTGTCATTGGGGGCCATGGCGTTTGGCCAACCATACATGTACAGTGCGCCAGGCTTGCGAACCATTTTTATGAACAACTCCACGAGTCCAGGATCCAGTCGGTTGCCCGCCAATCGTCTCAATTCTTTTACGCCTCCTGCTATGGTTCTATGGGAATAATGGCCTCCAGGCATTACCCAACCATCAAAAATATCGAGAATCGCACAGATTCTTGCATATTGCGGAATATGTTCCCCTGTAAGCCCGTCTGGTGTGCCACCGCCATCCCAGCGCTCATTCTGATGACGAACCGCGGCAAGAATTCGGGAATTCATGACCGGTTCCAGTAATCGGACTCCGATAGCCGGATGCCTCTCCAGCGCGCCCGGACGTGATCCGAAATACTTCCTCTCATGATCAAGAATCGAGTTGTCGATCAACAGCTTGCCAATGTCATGCATGAGACAGCTTTGAACTAACTCTCTCGATTCCCGTTTGTCCAATTCAAGTCCTGCCGCGAACTTCTCAGCTAACAATGAGGTTCGAATGCAATGATAGTACGTGTCAGGGTGCTTGCGCCGAAGCGCCTCCATGGCATCGTACAACGGATAGCCGCCGCCGTGTCCTTTTTCCGATAATGCGATCACTCTCACCGTCGCCCACCTCTTTTCGCAAGCTGCTTCTCCGGATCGTCTATTTGGTGCGGCAACTTGAGCAAAATTCGATAACGCTGTAATTCGACAACATTTCCTGTGACGATTTAACTAGTTGAAGCGTTGTTCGAACGTAGTATAGTATGTTTATACTGTTTTTACAACCTTCATTTAAGTCCAAAGTCCCGAATGAAATATAAGAATAAAATGGAAAGTATTTAATAATAATTAAAGTGTACTAAACAAAAAGCTGTTAATATGTGAGATAATAAGTGAAAAAAATATTCGTAAGATTGAATTGATGAAATTTTCTTTAGATTCCAACGAATTTATTGAAAATAAATTTGAAACAATATTTAAAATCAATTTATTTCCTAATGATAAAAATTTAATATTTTTAATAAGAATTTGTCGATTTAAAATACATATTATGTTTTATTTGAACTATTGTTTTTCCAAAATAGCTTAGGGGAATCTGTATGTTTTTGTCGAATGAGAGAGATAGGGCAACAGGTGAAACGGGAAGCTTGGAGTCGGTCGAACACGCCATGAAGCGAGTCAAGGATCGACGAATGTATGAACGGTACCAGGCGCTGTATTTGCACCTGAAAGGATATTCGCCGGAACACATTTCCGATATCCAGAACCGTCACGTCAAAACGATAAAATCGCATATTAAAGCCTTTGAGGAAGGTGGGCTTGATGCCTTGAAGATGGATTTTTCGACTGGCGCGCCGCCTAGATTAACGGAAGGTCAGCTGGAAACGCTGGTGCAAATTATGAACAACAGATCTCCGAAGCGCGGCGGGTATTCCAGTGGTCGGAAGTGGACGTTGCAGGCTATTGCGACCTGTATTGAAAGGGAATTTGGATACCGATACTCTCTTAGAGGTGTATCGAAGCTCGTGGAACGGCATGCTATTCTTAAAGACTCCAGATCAAGCCGGAAAACGAAGTATTAGTCTACTTTTTGAACGACCTCTAAAGGGAAAAACATTAGTTCAAGTATGGGTTTGGGTAGTTGGGGAGCATTAAAATAGGGAAAAGGAGGAAATCGCGATTAACATTTATCCCAAATTGGAAAATTTTTTAGCCTACATTCATTCTTTGTCCGGCGAGAGACTGACTCGGGAGCAGTTGATTGTACCTGAGCTCCTGATGGATGAAGAGCAAAGGATAAAAATGTATTATGTGCCCTACGATTACATAAATGTTGATGCAAAGCTGATGCTCGTAGGTATTACGCCAGGTTTTACCCAAATGGAAATAGCTATTCGAACAGCGCGAGACGCATTGCACAGCAAGGTTCCGTTGCAAGACATCCACCGACGGGCAAAACTCGCCGCAAGCTTTGCCGGCACGATGAGAACGAATCTGATCGCCATGTTGGACTTAATTGGCATCCCGGCCCTTCTTGGCATAGCGGGAAGCGGAGAATTGTTTGGCGTTCGTCGCGAGCTCATCCATACGACCTCGGCCGTCCGTTATCCTGCATTCGTCGAAGGGCGCAATTATACAGGACACGTTCCTTCTATTATGCAGTCGTCTATGTTGTCCTCCTATGCCCGGTCGATCCTGCTGGAGGAGTTGGAGTTAGCTGGCAATGCTTTAGTTATTCCACTTGGGAAAGCGGTGGCGGACGTGCTTCGTTTTTTTGTTCAGGAGGGGCAGCTGCGGGCGGAACGATGCCTGTTCGACTTCCCTCATCCTTCCGGCGCGAATGGCCATCGGTGGAAGCAGCTCGAGATGCATCGGGAGAACTTGTCAGCGCAGGTTGCCGATTGGTTGAGTCGCGGGTAAAATGGACTCAAAGAGGCAGTATGCGTGGGAGACATAAAGATTACTAACCATTTCCCACTGTCTGTCTAGTCCGCAAGAAAGAGGTAGCTAACTTGACAGTTCCTCATCTCATTGTTATCAATGGTTTGCCTGGATCAGGCAAGACGACGTTATTCCGGCGTTTAGTTCAGGGATTGCAGATACCTGGCTTCGCAAGAGACGGAATTTATGAAACGCTGTTTGATGCCATGGATTGCGCTGAGAGCGGCAGTCCGCTAATGCTGGGTCATGGCGCATTCAGCATGTTGTATTATTCGGCAGGCCAGTTGTTGTCCATGGGACAACCAGTCATTATGGAAGCGTTCTTCGGGCGGCCGGAGCTCCGAAGTGCCGAATTTCGCCAACTGCAGAAACGGTATCCTTTTGAACCCATCCAACTGCTTTGCAAAGCCGATGGGAATGTGTTAGTGGATCGTTTCCTCGAGCGAATGACTTCGGAAGGACGGCATCTTGGACATCAAGATCAGGCATGGATAGAGAAAAATAGGAGCCGATTATTACAAGGGAAGCTAGAGCCGCTGTCGATCGGTGGTACGCTGATCGAGGTCGACACGACCGCTTCAAAGCAGAAAGTCTACGATGAGTTAATCGTGCAAATTCTTTCTCTTCTGAATGTAAGAAAACCTGAAGGGAATAAGTGAAAAACGAAAATCTCGATAAAAAAGGAGGGTTCATTGTACTATGAGTCATGGGCAACGAATCGACAAAGCCTCTATTATGATCTCTGCTACGCAGCGTGAGGTATACGAGGCGTTCATTCATCCAAAGGCCTACGAGTCGTGGCTGCCGCCACAGGATATGACGGGGCAATTGCTGGAGTTCGACCCCCAACCAGGGGGCGCTTTCCGCATGAAGTTAACGTATAACGACCAGGGTTACGCCCATGCAGGCAAGACGACCGAGGAAGCCGATATCGCGAAGGGATACTTTCGGGAGTTGACGCCCTATGAGCTTATTGTGCAGGCTGTCACATTCGAATCCGACGATCAGCGCTTTGCGGGCGAGATGACGATGACGTGGAAAATTTATCCTAATAACGGAGGCACTATGGTTTCCGTCGAATGCAGCGATGTTCCCGAAGGCATTGGCCAAGAGGATCATGAGATGGGTCTGAACGCCAGCCTTCGGAATTTGGAACTTTATTGCGAGATGCAAGCAGGACGAAGGGTTTAATACCGCAAAAAACGCCGAATATTCTAAAACCCTTCCGCAGGTTTGCTTGTCGGCAAAGTCCCAAGTAACCATAAAAAATCGTAATCCCTTCCGCAACGGGGCAGGGATTGCGATTTTTTGTTGCCGTCCGACCGTAGCACACTCCAGGATTTATGGTCTACACGACGTTGGGATAAGATGGTACAATAGGAAAAGTTGTGTTGAAGTAACTGTAGAGGACGTGCCGGCATTGGAGACGGAGAAAGCGGAACGCAATTACGAGGAGTTACCGCCGCTTGGAATTTCAGGATTTGGCGGATGGCTCGTACTTGTTCAAATTGGTTTATTTTTGACATTGGCGAATTTGAATTACCAGATTTTCCAAAATTCATTGCCATCCTTTGGTCCCGAAATATGGAATGTGCTCACTTCCAGGGATTCGGACATGTATCACCCCTTGTGGGCGCCGATTATCGTTTTTGAAGCCATTTATAACGTATTGTTTCTTTTATTTTCGTTATATGCGATTGTAAGCTTTTATCAGAAAAAAGCAATCGTACCGCGGCTTATGATTATATTCTACGGAATTAGCTTTTTGATCGGAGCAATAGATACGCTGCTCGTGTATCAGATTCCGGCAGCCAAGGAACTGGACAGCGGCGATTCTATAATGGATATTGTCCGCTCGTTTATCACATGTTTAATATGGATCCCGTACTTCTTGAAGTCGGAACGGGTCAAAAATACGTTTATACGATAGGGCGGGAGTATTTCCGCTTATAGTGATAGAACATTTTCATGCATTCCCCCCGCCACAATCCCACTTAATGATGCATTTCGACACGAGCCGCTTCCCTAAAAACAAATGATGTTATAATGATAGCACTATAGATAAAAGGGGAGTGCGCGCATGCGTAAGCGGCTCGGAATGCTTGTTCCCCATAAGCTCAAATATCGCCTGTTCGCCGTGTTCGTGCTCGTCATTCTGCTGCCGTTCAGCATACTCAATATCTACAATTACCAGCGGATCGAGACGTTGGTGCAGAACAAAATCAGCGAGCAGAGCCACGAGCAGCTCGACAATCTGCATCGTTCATTGGAGGATCAGCTCAGCATCGCGTTCAAGACGCTGATTTTCCTGGAGAAGGACTCCGACGTGCGGGATATTTTGCAGCATCCGGATAAACGCAATATACTTGAAAACGCAAAGTTAATGGAAAGCAAGTTCAAAAATTTAAACAACAGCTTTTTCCTATATAATCCTTCGGTGTATTTCACCTTGCTGGATGATGATGGGCACTTCTACACCTCATACTCGCCTCGCTACACGTTAACATACGAGGATTTCGCAGACAATTCGTCCATTGTCGAGATGAGGGAAACGGGCGCTTCGTACTTTTGGGTGTCCGATGACCAAAATTACGTGTCGCCGGACATATCCAAAAGCCCGACGCTGTTATCCCTGTACGCCAGCCTTAAGGATAATCGAAACCGCGTGTACGGCTGGGCCCGCATCAGCATCGACTTCTCCTTTTGGTTCCAATCGGTGCTGCAGAGATCGGAGAGCAATCAAGCTTATTTTATCGTCTCGCGGAAAGGCGAGATCATTTCCCGGTCGGCGCCGGAGTCCCTGCTCTCTGAAAAAGCCATTATGCAAGTGACGGCCCAGCCCGTCAACGGCTATTGGAAGGACGGGAAAAACAGCGCGCTTGTCAATTACAGCTATTTGCCTTCGCTGGATTGGTATTTGGTTAATCAAATTCCGCTAAGCGTCCTGTTCCGGGAGATCGAAAGCTTAAAAAAACAGTATTTTGTTTCTTTCTTCATTATAACGGCCGCATTTATCGCGGTAGCTTTCATGATCGCGTATGCGTTCACAAGACCGTTATCCCATATGCAAGCCAAAATGAAGGATGCCGTACGCAAAGATCTCCGTATTCGGCTCCCCGAAAAAAATTATAAGGGCGAGGTATTGGAGCTGACGCGCACGTTCAATGAAATGATGGTGGACATGAACGCACTTATTCACCGTCTAAAGGCGGAGGAGCGGCAGCGGGACGCCGTTCACTTCCAAATGCTGCTTGCCCAGGTTAACCCTCATTTTTTGCTTAATACGCTTAACACGATGAAGTGGATCGGACTGAGAAGCCGCAATGAAGAGATTGTGGAGATTTGCCTGTCGCTCGGCAAGCTGCTGGAAACCAGCCTCAACTCCGATGTCGATCTTATCCATCTGCGGGAGGAGATCGAGCTCACGAAAGCTTTTATCTACATCCAGCAGGTTCGGTACAGCAACAGCTTCGAGGTGGAGTTCAGCTACGAGGAGGAGGTCCAGTATGCGCTTGTGCCTAAGCTGAGTCTTCAACCGCTCGTGGACAACGCGATCAAACACGGGATTGCCAGTCTTGCGGGAGGCGGCAAAATCTATATCCGCATGGGTTTGTCAGAGAACGATGAAACGAAGCTCGCGCTGGAGGTGGAGGATAACGGCATCGGCATGGATGGGGCTCTGCTTAACGGAGAAGCCGGGCGGAAACGTCCGGGCATCGGTCTCGACAACGTGCGTGAACGGCTGCGCTTATTATTCAAGGAGGACGGGTCGCTCGAGCACGTGCCGATCCCGCAAGGCACGCTGTTCCGGCTTAACATGCCCTTCCTGTTGTCCGAGCCCTATGAGCTGCAACGGATCGAGCCGAACGACGGGGAAGAAAGGTAGGGATGGACCATGTGGAAGGTATTACTTGTAGAGGACGAGACATTCGTGCGCGAATCCGTCAAGGAGATCATTCGCTGGGAGGACATGGGCTTCACGTTGACCGGCGAAGCGAGCAATGGCGAGGAAGCACTTGAGATGATTCGGCAGGAACCGCCGGACCTTGTTCTATGCGATATCGTGATGCCCAAGATGGACGGGCTTGCGCTGCTGAAGGAAACGAGACGAGCGGGCATCCCGTCCAAATTCGTTATGTTGACCTGTATAGGCGACTTTGAATCCATGCGGCAGGCGATGGAATACGGGGCGTCCAACTATATTCTGAAGCTGTCGATGAGCGTCAAGGATCTCCGGGAGACGCTGGCGAAGATCAGCGCAGAGCTGTCTTCGTCGAGACCATCGGGAGTGCATGGGAATACGGGCGCTCCGCCGGACACGGCGAGCAGCAGTCGGCCAATGCCTGTTAATCCCCTGGACAAAATTACGCATCCCGAAGTCAAGAAGATCATTCAATTCATCGACAGACATTATGCCGAGGAGATTTCGCTGGCTTCGTTGTCCAAGTACGTCATGATGGGAGAGAACTACGTCAGCGCCTTGTTCAAGAAGAAGACAGGGGAGACGTTGATTCATTACCTGCATCGGATCCGCATCGAGAAGGCCATCGAACTGCTAAAGTCGACGGAACTCCCCGTTAATCAGATCGGGCAGAACGTAGGTTTCATGAACGACAACTATTTCATCAAAATTTTCAAGCGAATGACCGGAACGACGCCAAGCCAATATCGGCAGTCCCAATAGAACGATTCCGTTCGCGAAGACGAGGAGAACGCTTGCAAATTGCAAAGTTATGTTCCATCGGATTCGTGATTTTGTTACTTATAACGTTCCCATCCGTCTTGCTATCCTTGATGTGCACCACCCAATTCAAGACATTCAAGGAGGTCGAAAGCTTGTGACTAAAAAAACATGGTTGACCGGCATGGCATCGCTCGTTATCGTTTCGGGCGTTCTGGCAGGTTGTTCGGGTAATGGAAACACCGTCAATACAAATACGGATCCGGGGGGTTCTCCTTCAGCGAGTACGCAGGCTGCAAACGGCGAGAAGGTCAAGCTTAAGATGTGGGGCGGCGTGCCGCCGGAATCGGGACCGCAAGCGGTGGTTGATGCCTGGAACAAAGAGAATCCGAATATTCAGGTGGAATACGTGCGGTACGTGAACGACGACGAAGGCAACCTGAAGCTGGATACGGCTATGATGACGGGCCAAGACGTGGACTTGTTCGTCAACTATACGATCTCTCATACCGCGAAACGGGTGGAGTCGGGCCTTGCGCTGGATCTAAGCAGCTTCGCCGACTACAATATCGAAGAGAAGATGGGCACGGATTCCGCAAGCTGGAAGATCGGCGGCAAGTTCTATGGCGTGCCAACGACGAAAAGCCCGTTTTTCGTCGCTTTGAACAAGGATGCGCTGGATGCGGCAGGACTTGAAGTACCGAAGGACTGGACTTGGAACGAGCTGCGCGAATATGCGACAAAGCTGAAGTCCGGCGATGGATACGGCTTCATTCAGCACACGGAGCCGTATGTTGACCCCATTGACTCCGTCCTGTCGCAAGAAGGTTACACGAAGGCGGATGGCACCTCCAACCTTGATCACCCGCTTGTGAAGACCTGGCTGGAGACGCTGAACGGCATGATGACGGCAGATAAGTCCACGCCTCCGCTCGGCGAGCAGTTGACGTCCAAGATGCCTGTAGAGCAAGAATTCCTAAGCGGCAACGTACCGATGCTGAACATTGGCGCTTGGTTGCTTCGCAGCTCCAACAACTTCACGGACTTTCCGCGCGACTTCAAAATCGCATTCGCCCCGGTTCCGCGTTTGACCGAGAACGCTGTTGATTATACGACGCGCGGCGGATTGGGAGATTACATCTCCATTAATGCCAAGTCCAAAAATCAGGCCGCAGCATGGGAATTCTTGAAGTGGTATGCGGATGGCGGAATGGCGCCGATGGCTTCCGGCGGCAGGCTGCCGGCTTCCAAGGATGCCGATCAAGCTACGGCGCTCGACAACTTGCTTGGCGACAAAGCCGACACGTACGATCTGGACTCGCTTATGTATGTCATGTTCGATAACGAGGTTCCAACCTATGTCAGAAGCTTGCCGCAAGAAGTGATGGATATGCGGGCGCAGGAATACGAGAAATATTTCCTTGGCACGCAATCGGCCGATGCCACCATCGCCAAGATGATGGAGCGTCACAACGAATATTTGAAGCAAAACAAATGATAGAACGATTTGTTGAATAGCGCAAGCGAAACCGCCTTCCGAGGCGGTTTTTTTGTGTGAAATCGTGGGATCAATCCGGTAGATATGTTCATTACCGACAGGACGGACGGTTGATAAACTTGACGTATTCCATGAAGAAACGAGGATCAGACGCATGACTAATAACTGGATGAAAAAGCAACGGCTGCTCGGCTACATCTTTATCGGGCCCAGCATGCTTGGCGTACTGCTGTTTTTCCTGATTCCGGCGGTGTATTCGTTCGGTCTCATGTTCACGAACTACAAGTTCATGAATCCGAACGTCGATTTCGTGGGCTTCGATAATATCGCAAGGCTCGTGAAGGACCCCATGTTCTACTTGTCGCTCAAAAATACGGTCATCTTCCTGGCGGCCGTGCCGGTCTCCATCGCGCTCGGCTTCGTCGTTGCGGTGGCGCTCAACCAGAAGATTTACTTGAAGAAGCTTCTGCGGGGCATGTACTTCATGCCGTACATTACGAGCGGCGTCGCCGTCGCGTTCGTCTGGATGCTGTTGTTCCATCCCAAGCAAGGCCCGATCAACGGTCTTCTTCGCAGCATCGGCATCGACAACCCGCCGGGCTGGCTGTCGACGACGACCTCATCGATGTTCGCGATCGATATCATTTGGATTTGGTTCCTGCTGGGTTACAACATGATCATCTACCTGGCCGCGCTTCAGGAAGTGTCGCAGGAGCTGCTGGAAGCCGCCAAAATAGACGGAGCGAAGCGGGGTCAGATTCTATGGAAAATCATTTGGCCGCTCGTCAGCCCGACAACGTTCCTGCTGCTCATTACCGGTCTCATCATGACGATCAAGACGTTTGGCATTATCCAAGCCATTACGCAGGGCGGTCCCGGCAACAGTACGACGATCCTCTCCTTGTATGTGTATCAGAATGCCTTTCGATACTATGATATGGGGTATGCTTCGACGCTCTCCTGGGCATTGTTCGTTGTCATCTTGCTCATCACGCTCGTCCAATGGATCGGGCAGAAAAGATGGGTTCACTACTAAGCTCAATAGGGGGAGACAAATCAGATGGAAACGTCCAAAAACTACCTGTCGTCCAGCTTGGTCAAACGCTGGGGCCTGACTTTCATTTTGCTCTTCCTGGCCATCGTTATGATCGTCCCGTTCCTGTGGATGATCAGCACGTCGCTCAAGACGCCGGCTCAAGTATTCGAGTATCCTATCAAGTGGATTCCGTCCAATCCGACCTGGGAGCATCACGTGAAGGTATGGACGGGAGCCAAGAGCTTCGGTACCTACTACTGGAACTCGCTAAAAATATCCATCATCGGCATGTTCGGCGCGACGTTCCTGTCCGCCTTCGCCGCTTATGGCTTCGCCCGGATCCAATTCAAAGGACGCGATCCGCTGTTTATGGTGTATCTGTCCATGATGATGGTGCCGCCTCAAGTGCTGTTCGTGCCCAAGTTCATCATGTTCGAATGGGCGGGCATCTATAACACGCATTTGGCGCTTATTCTGCCGGGGTTGTTCACGATATTCGGGGTGTTCATGCTCCGCCAGTTCTTCCTCTCGATCCCGAATGAAATTACGGAGTCCGCGTTCATCGACGGGGCGGGACACTTCCGTATTTTCTTCCAGCTCATCCTGCCTCTGGCGAAGCCCGCGCTTGCGACGCTTGCCATTATCGATTTCTCCTGGCAGTGGAACGATTACGAGAACGCGCTTGTGTTCCTGATCGACGAACGTTTGTATACGGTGCCGCTTGGACTTCAGAACTTCATTTTGGAGAACACGGTCGACTACAACGGCATGATGGCCGCCGCGTCGGCAGGCATTTTGCCCATGATCGCGGTATTCGTTATCGGTCAACGCTACATTATTCAAGGGTTAACCAACTCTGCTGTCAAAGGATGACCTTATGTAACGGAATAACGTTCATAGGGATTGATAGAGGCTGCTTCTCTCCTTGAAATGTTCATGAGCAAGGGAACCTGTGTGGTTGCCGATTAATACACCTTCGGACGGCACTGTCCGTCATACGAATTAAAAAGGAATGGGAGAACGGATCAAACGTTCTTCCGTTCCTTTTTTCTCGTATGGAACCGCAATAGAACGTTATTTTTCACACAAGAGAGAAGGACATTACTGCTATTTATTCGGATAAGATGATAGGGGAAGCGTCAATGAACCATGTCGATGAACTGTTGAGCGGAGCGGGACAACGGCATATTGCGCATGGTCATTAGACCGACATGGGTCGGCGGGAGCTGCACGTCGAGCTTGATCTCGAAGAGGGATCCTTCCTGCAGCTCATTGGCGACAAATTCCTTGGTGACATAAGAGATGCCAAGCCCCTTGCGAGCGAACTCGATAAGCAGGTCAACGCTGCCGACCTCGATTTCGGGTTTAATGGTATAGCCATAATGCTGGAATAACTCGTTAATCGTCATCCGGGCCCGGCTGTTGCGCGAAAACAGAATGATGGGATGCTGAAGCAACTGCTCCAGCGACATCACTTGATCCTTCAGCTCCGAATAACCGGCGCCTGCTACGAAGCAATCCTGAAGCCTGATGCTCTCGCGCACCTCCAGCTGAGAGTCGCCGATCGGCATGCGCACGACGCCAAGATCGATGCGGCCTTCCTTCAGGAACGTGATAACCTCGGGAGTCGTGCCATGGTTGAGATGGAGCTTGATCCCGGGGTAGCGGCGATGGAAGTCCTCCAGATACGGCAGCAAATAATGTTTGAACAACGAATCGCTGCCGCCTACGCGGAGCTCGCCGCTGTCGAGATTTTTGAGCGCGGCCATTTTCTCTTCGGCCAAAGTGATCAGAATTTGGGATTGCTCGATGTACGAATATAGGATAGAGCCTTCCTGGGTCAGCGTTACGCCCTTGGAGGTCCGGTAGAACAAGGCCATGCCGAACCGATCCTCCAGCTGCTTTACCGCATGGCTGACGCTGGGCTGGGTCAAATATAATGCGGCTGCGGCCTTCGACAGGCTGCCGGTCTTCGCTGCCCAGTAGAATACTTTATACAACTCGTGGTTGTTGGATATAGACATGGACGATGGCTCCCGTGACTTGTATTCACCATATGAATGAAGGTTACTAGCATTATATCGGAATGGTTCATGCGATTCAATTGCAGATTAACAGAAAGCCGAGGGATTAAAATATGCGCATGACATTTCGCTGGTTCGGAGAGGGCAATGATACGGTCCCTCTTCGTTATATTAAACAAATACCAGGCACGGACGGCGTCGTCTGGTCGCTTCATGATCTGGCGGCGGGGGAAGAATGGCCGATGGACCGCATTCTGGAGATGAAGTCGCTCGCGGAGAAGGAAGGCCTGCACATCGACGTGGTCGAGAGCGTAAACGTTCATGAGGATATCAAGCGGGGACTGCCTTCGCGCGATATCTACATCGAACGGTATATCAACACGATTCGCAAGCTGGGACAGGTTGGCGTGAAGGTGATCTGCTATAACTTCATGCCGGTCTTCGACTGGCTGAGGACGGATCTGCACTGGCGAATGGAGGACGGCTCGACGGCGATGTTTTACGGGAAGTCCGTGATTGAAGGAGTTGATCCGCGGCAGCTGGCGGCCACGATCAACGCCAATCCGGCGTTTACCATGCCGGGCTGGGAGCCGGAGCGATTGCTCCATATGGAGGGATTGATTCGGTCTTATCAAGGCGTTTCGGAAGAACGGCTATGGGGAAATTTGGCTTACTTCCTGGAGGCGGTTGTTCCTGTTGCGGCGGAGAATGGCATCCGGATGGCCATTCATCCCGATGATCCGCCATGGCCCGTCTTCGGGCTGCCGAGGCTGATGACCTCGCAGGCCAATTTACGCAAACTGCTGAAGCTGTGCGATCATCCCTCCAACGGCATTACGCTGTGCAGTGGATCGCTTGGCGCCAATCCGGACAACGATATCATCTCCATGATTCATGAATTCGGAGATCGAATTCCGTTCGCGCATATTCGCAACGTTCGCCGTTTCGGCAATGGCGACTTCGTCGAGAGCTCGCATCGGACCTCGGACGGATCCGTCGATATCGCGGGCATCGTCAAGGCGTATCATGATATCGGATACACGGGATACGTCCGTCCCGATCATGGGCGTCAAATCTGGGACGAATCATGCAGGCCGGGCTACGGCTTGTATGACAGAGCATTGGGCATTATGCATCTATTAGGGTTATGGGACGGCTACCAATATGCGAAGAGCACGGGGGGAGACAGAGGACATGACGATTAAATTGCAGCCCATTCACGAATCGTTACACGGCAAAGTTGCAGTTGTTACGGGAGGCGCGGGCGTTTTATGCCGAGCGATGGCGATCGAGCTTGCCAGGCAAGGAGCTAAAGTTGCCATCCTTGGCCGGACGGCGGAGAAAAACGAAGCTGTCGTAAACGCGATTGCCGTTAACGGCGGAATCGCAATCGGCGTCGTTTGCGACGTGACGGATATCGACAGCGTGCGGGAAGCAGGACGGGTCGTCCTGGAAAAGCTGGGTCCCTGCGACATTCTCGTTAATGGCGCGGGAGGCAATCATCCCAGCGCGAATACGACAAACGAGACTTATGCGCCGGAGGATCGTACGGCCGAAGGCGTAACGAGCTTCTTCGATCTTAGCATTCCGGCCTTCCGGAACGTGCTCGATCTCAATTTCGTGGGCACGCTGATCCCGTCCCAGGTGTTCGCGGAGCAGATGCTGGACCGTCCAAGTCCGGTTATTATCAATATTTCGTCCATGAGCGCGCCGTCTCCGATGACGAAGGTGCCGGCCTACAGCGCGGCCAAAGCGGCCGTCGACAACTTTACGCAATGGCTGGCCGTCCATATGGCGGAATCGGGCATTCGCGTCAACGCGATCGCGCCCGGTTTTTTCCTGACAGAGCAAAATCGCAAGCTGCTCGTGCAGGAGGACGGCTCCTTGACGCCTCGCTCCGGCAAGATCGTTGCCCATACCCCGATGCGCCGCTTCGGCAAGCCGGAGGATCTGCTTGGCGTGCTGCTATGGCTCGTCGACGATACGACATCGGGCTTCGTTACCGGAACGACCATACCGGTAGACGGGGGATTTATGGCGTATTCCGGCGTTTAGCCGATTTTGTTCGAATAACCTCTGGACGCGTTCATTCGCGGCAGGGGTTATTTGGCGAGAACGGAAACCGGATATGAAGCTTTCATTTAGCTATAGATCATATGTATGGCTACTGTGAAATATATCAATTACTTGTATGGCGAAGAAACGTATTATAGTGGAATTACGAAATCGATTGGCAAGATTTATTTAAAGCGAGGGAAACAACCTCTCAAGGAAAGGAAGTACGAACAAAATATGACGATAACAAAAACGATCGAACAACTGGCTATCGACACGATCCGTACGCTGTCCATCGACGCGATCAACGCGGCGAATTCTGGACACCCGGGCCTGCCGATGGGAGCGGCGCCGATGGCGTACGCGCTGTGGGCTCAGAAGCTTAAGCATAATCCGGGCCACTCGAAGTGGTTCAACCGCGACCGCTTCGTGCTGTCCGCCGGTCACGGGTCGGCGCTGTTGTACAGCCTGCTCCATCTGAGTGGATATGCAGTATCGCTCGACGACGTTAAAGGTTTCCGCAAGCTTAACAGCTTGACGCCGGGACATCCCGAATTCGGCCATACGGACGGCGTTGACGCTACGACGGGGCCTCTGGGTCAAGGCGTCGCGATGGCGGTTGGCATGGCGATGGCGGAAGCGCATCTGGCAGCCAAGTTCAACAAGGAAGGTTTCGCGGTCGTTGACCACTATACGTATGCGCTCGTCGGCGACGGCTGCCTGATGGAGGGGATCTCCTACGAGGCGATGTCGATGGCGGGGCACATGAAGCTGGACAAACTAATCGTGTTGTATGATTCGAATGACATCTCGCTAGACGGCGAGCTGGCGCTTTCCTTCGGGGAAGGCATTCAGAAGCGCGCGGAATCCGCTCACTGGCATTACATCCGGGTCGAAGACGGCAATGATATCGAAGCCATCGCCGGCGCGATCGAATCGGCCAAGAGCGCGGGCAAACCATCGTTGATCGAGGTTCGCACGGTAATCGGATACGGCAGCAAAGTCGCCGGCACGAACAAGGCGCACGGCAACCCGCTCGGCAAGGAAGAAGCGAAAGCAACCAAGAAGGTATATGGCTGGGAGCATGAGGAAGACTTCTATGTACCGGAAGAAGTGAAGGCGCATTTCGCTGCTTTGAAGGAGCAAGGCGCAGCGGCGGAAGCGGCATGGAACGAGCTTGTCTCTTCTTACGGCAGTCAATATCCGGAGCTGGGTCAAGAGCTGGCTCAAGCCATCGAAGGCAAAGCGCTGATCGATGCTTCCGACATTCTGACGTTCGATACATCCAAGTCGATCTCGACTCGCGTGGCAAGCGGCGAAGCGATCAACCACTACGTGAAGCTGGTTCCTTCCATCTTCGGAGGAAGCGCCGACTTGTCCCACTCGACGATGACGGACATTAAAGGCGAAGGCAAATTCGCGGTTGATTCTTACGCGGGACGCAATGTCTACTTCGGCGTTCGCGAGCACGCGATGGGCGCTGCCGGCAACGGCATGGCGCTGCATGGCGGCGTGAAACCGTTCGTCAGTACGTTTTTCGTTTTCAGCGATTATCTGCGTCCTTCCATTCGTCTGGCGGCGCTGCAGAAGCTGCCTGTGACGTACGTATTCACGCATGATTCCATCGCCGTAGGCGAAGACGGCCCGACTCACGAGCCTGTCGAGCATCTGGCGGCTCTGCGCACCATTCCTGGTCTGACGGTCATTCGTCCATCCGATGCGAACGAAACGGCCAGCGCTTGGGCATACTCACTAGTGCAGAATGACGGTCCTGTCGCGCTTATTCTGAGCCGTCAAAACCTGCCTATCTTCGAAGAGACGAAAGGCAACATCGAAAACGTGGCGAAAGGCGGCTATGTGCTGTCTCAAACCAACGATCAGCCGGACATCATTTTGATCGCCACGGGCTCCGAAGTATCCCTTGCCGCAAGCGCGAAGGCGGCTCTCGAGCAGGAAAACGTATCCGTCCGCGTCGTAGCGATGCCGAGCCGCGAGTTGTTCGACCGCGCGCCGCAGGACTACAAAGAAAGCGTGCTTCCGAGCTCGGTGACCAAGCGCGTTGCGATCGAAGCCGGCATTTCGCTTGGCTGGGACCGATTTACGGGACCTGCAGGCAAGGTCGTCTCCATCGATACGTTCGGCGCTTCGGGCCCTGGCGGCGAGGTGCTTGCCTACTTCGGGTTCTCGACAGATAACGTCGTGCGCGTGGCCAAAGAGCTTTTATAGAAGTTGTTAAACACGAAGTTATAGTATACGCTACTATTGACATAACTAACCAAAAAAAACTTTAGGGGAGGCAACAACAATGAAATTTTTTATCGATACGGCTAATGTGGAGCAAATCAAAAAAGCGTACAAAGTCGGCGTCTTGTCCGGCGTAACGACAAATCCTTCGCTCGTGGCGAAAGAAGGCGTGAAGTTCGAGGATCGCATCGCGGAAATTTTGCGCGAGGTGCCGGGCGTAGAATCCGTATCCGCGGAAGTAACCCCGGACGCCGAGACGGCGGAAGAGATGATTGCGCAAGCGAACGAGCTGATCAAGATCAACGACAACGATCCTAACATTACGATCAAACTCCCAATGACGCTTGCCGGCCTCGAAGCATGCCGCTACCTGGCGGACAAAGGCGTTAAAACAAACGTTACGCTGATCTTTACCGTTAACCAGGCTTTGCTGGCAGCTCGCGCAGGCGCAACTTACGTGTCGCCGTTCCTGGGACGCCTCGACGATATTTCCGAAGATGGCGTGCAATTGATCGTAAAAGTTGCCGAGCTGTTCCGCATTCACAATCTGGATGCTCAAATCATCGCGGCATCCGTTCGCCATCCGGATCATGTGACGCGCGTTGCGATGGCAGGCGCTCATATCGCGACGATTCCGTTCTCCGTTATCGAACAAATCTCCAAGCATCCGCTTACGGACCAAGGACTCGCGAAGTTTGCGGCTGACTGGAAGAACACTGTACTCGCATGAGAAACAAAGCTATGGTATAGAGAAAACGACGATTGGTTTAGGAGGGAATAGGCAATATGGCTATACGTTTTGATTATTCCAGCGCGCTATCGTTTATTGGACAGCATGAGGTCGATTATTTCGAGCCGTTCGTGGGCGCCGCCCATGACATGCTGCACAAGGGTCAAGGCCCGGGCTCCGATTATCTTGGCTGGGTGGATCTCCCGAACAGCTACGACCTTCAAGAATTCGCCCGGATCAAGGCATCCGCGGAGCGCATCCGCGGAAATTCCCAAGCGCTTGTCGTCATCGGCATCGGCGGCTCTTACTTGGGTGCCAGATCCGCAATAGAGTCGCTGTCCCATACGTTTCACAATCAGATGGAGGGAAATACGCAGGTTTATTTTGCCGGCCAAAATGTCAGCTCCACTTACATGTCCCACTTGCTGGAACTGCTAGAGGGCAAGGATGTCTCCGTCAACGTTATCTCCAAGTCGGGCACGACAACGGAGCCGGCAATCGCGTTCCGGATTTTGCGCGATTACCTGGAGAAGAAATACGGCAAGGAAGAGGCGCGGAGCCGCATATTCGCGACGACCGACGCTTCCAAGGGAGCGCTTAAGAAGCTGGCCGACGAAGAAGGCTACGAGACGTTCGTCATTCCGGACGATGTCGGCGGACGTTATTCCGTACTGACTGCCGTAGGACTGCTGCCGATCGCCGTCGCCGGCCTCGACATCGACAAGATGATGGAAGGCGCCGCTGCGGCCGCGAAGAAATACTGCAATCCGAACCTGGCGGAGAACGAAGCTTACCAGTATGCCGCCGTGCGCAATGCTTTGTACCGCAAAGGCAAAAACATTGAGCTGCTGGCAAACTTCGAGCCGTCGCTGCATTATGTGGCGGAGTGGTGGAAGCAGCTGTTCGGCGAGAGCGAAGGCAAGGACGGCAAGGGCTTGTATCCGGCTTCCGTCGACTTCACGACCGATCTGCACTCCATGGGTCAATACGTGCAGGAGGGCCGCCGCGATCTGATCGAGACGGTATTGTCGGTAAAGAAGCCGCGCGTGGAATGGACGATAGAAGCGGATTCCGGCAATCTCGACGGACTCAACTTCCTCGCCGGCATGACCATGGACGAGGTCAACCGGAGGGCAGCCGACGGAACCCGGCTTGCGCACGTGGACGGCGGTGTGCCGAACCTCGTCGTGGAGCTGGACGAGCTGAACGAATACACATACGGCGAGATGGTCTACTTCTTCGAGAAGGCTTGCGGCATCAGCGGCCACTTGCTGGGCGTTAATCCATTCGACCAGCCGGGCGTCGAAGCTTACAAGACAAACATGTTCGCGCTTCTTGGCAAACCAGGCTTCGAGGCGCAAAAGGCCGAGCTGGAAGCTCGACTGGCCACAGAAAAAGATCGCGTTCACGCGTAAATGCTGCTTCATGCGTTAAAAAAAGCCCAACGAACCACAAAATGGCTCGTTGGGGCTTTTTTCGTTGAATGAAAAGCAAAAAAATAACGATATCGATACGAGGCCGCCGTGGTCCCAGCTACAAAATAGGCAAAGTGTTCAACGGAGATATAAATAAGTGGAAAAAGTCCATTTAATTTTATGACATTCGTTCTTTCTTTAACTTTAGTGGGAAATGTGCACGCTAATTATCGATGAATTTACGAAAATTTCCGAAATTGCATGAATTAGTGGGTGGATATCCCTTTATTTATCTGAAACGGACCACGTTCATTGGATTAGAGGGAGGTTTTCCTCTTAGACAATTCGAAATATGATTCTGCTTGATGATTAACGTACATGCAAAGCACGACCGCTGCTCTTGGTGTACAGGAACGAGCAGAGTATAGCGAGAAGAACGATCATGGACAGCCCCCAATAGATGTTGCTGTAAGCATGAGTAAGCGAGAGCTGCTCTTGCCAGGATAATGCCGCAGCCGACATGGCTACCCCGAAGGCGCCGCTGAAAAACTGCAGCAACTGGTACAAGCCGAGACCGGACCCGATCTGTGCAGGTTCCAGAATACGCGACAGCTCGTTGGAAACGCTGCTCTGCAAGATCGTAAAGCTTATGCTTAGCAAGATGTAGATGAACAGCAGCGCCCAGAAGGAGATGCCTTCAAACAATGCGAACAGCACGACGGAAGCCAGCAGGAACAACGGAACGTATCGAATGATAGAGCTGTTGCCCTTCGTGTCAATGTATTGACCGACGCGTCTGGAGACGAGCATTGCCAAAATCGAGCCGGGGAAAATAATCAGACCGGCTTCGATGGCGCTGAGCTCGTATTGTTTCACTAATATTTGTGGCATAAGGAATAAGGTGGAAAAGCTGCATAAGTATCCGGCAATGCCAACCGCGCCTAAGATGAGGTAGGGGCGGTTGCGGAAGAGCGAAGGAAGCACGAACGGCTCCCTCGCCGTCCGGATGCGTAGGGTGAACAATACCAGCGACAACACGCCGGCAGCCAACGCGAACCACGAGCCGCCCGTCAGGAACAGCAGCAATCCGGTTGTTCCGACGCCGATCAGCAGCGCTCCCAGCCCGTCGAATGAGCCTTCCTTCATGTTTTCTTTGGGCAAGTAGAGCGAGAATAATGGAAGGAGCAGAACGGTTAACGCCGTCAGCGCGAAGAGGAAATGCCAGCCCATAAATTCCACTACCGCGCCGCCAACAACGGGACCAAGTCCAAGTCCAAGCGACACGGAGGACATAATAAGCGCCATCGCTTTGCCGCGGCGCTCGACAGGAATGTATCTCGAGATGAATACGAGCGATAAGGAAGGGATCGCTCCAGCTCCGGAAGCTTGCACGATGCGAACGGCAAGCAGCATCAGGAAGCTGTTGCTGAACATTCCCGCGATAGCGGCGAAGCTGAGCGAGATTATGCCGATCACAAATAGTCTGCGGATCGGAACGAAATCGGCCAGCCTGCTGTAAGTTATGGACGATATCGCGAATACGATGGAATACCCCGTGACGATCCAGGATGTCGAGGAGGGGGATAACGCGTACGCTTCGGCAACGTCGGGCAAGGCCAGGTTAAACATCATTGTATTCATGATGACAAGAACGATCGTTATGCCAAGCAAGCCGATGACGAGTCCTTCTTTTACGGCGGGAGTTTCCGCAAGGGGTTTATTCGTAGTCATGGATGAAGCTTTGTTCAAGGGGATCCCCACCTTTAAGTTCGTTATTTCGATTGTTATCGAACAATAGGATAATAGCATATCATATGATATACTGCAATCATCAATCCTAGTCGAGATGAAGGAGGATACCCAAGTGAAGGTGTTATTCCACCCTGATCGTGAAGATATAGATTTGTCATCCGTTTTATATGCGTTAAGCGATCCTCTGAGACTTGCGGTCGTCTCTCAGCTTTATTGTTCAGATGAAAGAAGCTGCGGCGAATTCGATGTACCCATCGCCAAATCGACTTTGTCGCATCATGTACGCACGTTGAGGGAAGCGGGAGTTGTCAGAGTCAGAAGCGCCGGTACTCAGAGACTTATATCGCTCAGGGCGGAGGATCTGGAAGCCCGGTTTCCCGGGCTGCTCACGTCCGTGCTTAATGCTTACGAGGTTTGAGGAACTCTACGAACGAAACGGCGACCGTTTGACGGCGACCTTTGCAAGTTAATCCTACATTGCTCTCGCTGGACGTCTGGCATTATCCCGACGGTCTATTTGTCGTTTGCCGACCTCTCCCGCGCGATTGGTCGGCAAAACGCTAATGCTTGGTCGGCAAATGCATAGTTCGGCGATAAGGACTTTAGTATGCTGGAGAGACTATGCAAAGGTGGGATGACGATGAATCAAACGAAGCCGAATATCGTCTGGATTACATTGGAGGATACGAGCCCGAGATTCGGGTGTTACGGAGACGTACTCGCCCGCACGCCGAATATCGATGCATTGGCAGGCGAAGGCGCATTATATTGGAACGCATTCGCCGTCGCCGGCGTCTGCGCGCCCAGCCGCTCCGCCGTTATAACGGGCATGTATCCGACCGCGGTTGGCGCGCATCATATGCGAACCGGCCACATCAGTCCTTTCGCGCCGGAGCTGCCAACGCCATACGAGACCGTTCTTCCGCCGCAGGTCAAGCTCATTCCGGAGCAGCTGCGCGGAAACGGTTATTATTGTACGAACAATTGGAAGACGGACTATCAGTTCGATGCCCCGATCACGGCCTGGGACGACAACGGCCGGGAGGCGCATTGGCGAGGCCGCGAGCCCGGCCAGCCTTTTTTTGCCGTGTTCAATTACGATGATACGCATGAAAGCGGCATGTGGAGCGCAGAGACCAAGTCGCGATTCCGCCCTGGCACGGAGGAACAGCCTCTTGTGACCGATCCGGACCGTGTGACGCTGCCGCCTTATTTGCCCGACACGCCAAAGACCCGCATCGCTCTTGCCAAACATTATGATCACGTGGCCGACGCTGACGATTATGTGGGAAAAATTCTGAGTCAACTGAAGGAGGACGGCTTAACGGACAATACGGTAGTGATGCTCTGGAGCGATCACGGGGAAGGATTGCCGCGCGCGAAACGATGGACATACGATGCGGGCATTCGTGTGCCCCTGATCGTAAGATGGCCGGGCAGGGTAGAGGCCGGCGCAACGAATGAGCGGTTAGTCAGCCTGATCGACCTGGGCCCGACCGTTCTTTCGCTCGCAGGCGTTCCGCTGCCCCGTTATTTGCACGGAGCACCGTTCATGGGAGAGAAGACGGAGACGAGACGGTACGTTTTCGCCACGCGGGATCGGTACGACGAAGCCTATGATAAAGTGCGAAGCATTCGGGACGAGCGCTTCAAATATATCCGCAACGACTATCCGGAGCTGCCCTACCTGCAATGGATTCCGTTCAGCCAGTTGCATCCGGCCTTCCGGGAGCTGTGGCGGTTGCAGCTGGAGGAAGGGCCGCTCGAGGGCGATATAAGCGCGCTTTTGCGGAATCGGCGCCCGCCGGAAGAACTGTACGACTGCGCGAACGACCCACACGAACTCCGCAATTTGGCGGAAGAAGAGGCATATCGCGATATATTAAACCGCATGCGTCAAGAGCTGGACGACTGGTGCCTCGAATACGATGTCTGGGGCGTTATCCCCGAGGAGCGCATGGTCGAATCGATGTGGCCGGGACGCGTTCAGCCGTCAACGGCCAAACCGTTGTTCATACCGATCAATAGTCGGCTTCCCGGCGTGGCCGTCATGACCGTAGGCGCATTCGCGGAGCCGACGGTCGTGATGCTCCACGCGGCAACGCAGGGAGCGTCCATCGCGTTTACCTGCGAAGAAGGCGATGCTGCCAAGTGGAAGCTCTACACAGGTCCCGTCAAGCTGCCGGAAGGCCAAACGAAATTAAGGGCGAAGGCGGTACGGATCGGTTACAAGGAGAGCGAAGAAGCATCGGCATTATTTGCGTATCATCCATATCCAATACAGGCGAGTACTGTAAGCGAATCGGAATAAGCAGTTGCGGGGGAGCCCATAATGATCGTAGGATTTAAGAGAATGAGGGCAGAGCGTCGGGCTTGTCCATCCAATTCATAGGCAAGGAGGGTGTGCGACCGTGAAAGGACGCCTCCGCGACATTCCTTGGCAATCGATCAGGGTCAGGCTGGTGCTTGGCCTTCTCTGCATTACGTTGCCGATGATCGCGTTATTGATCTATAACAACCGTTACAGCGTAAACGTCATTCATAATCAGGTGGCGAATTCCAATCAGAATCTGGTCTCCGTTTATATGAAACAAATCGACGACCAATTGTCCGAGGCGGAGCGGCATATGATGGGACTAATGTTGTCCGAATATAATCTGCTGGCAATGGGCGAGGCGGGTTCCAGCGACGATTACGTCATGGCCAAGAGCGGCGTATCCCGCAGGCTGACTTCTGATCTCATCGTGTATCCCTACATGGACGGTTTCTTTGTCTATTCGATTCCGCGCCGCGACATGGTAGAAGCCTCTCGGTCTTCTTTGAGCTACGACGCGCTCCGTCAACTCCGGGATGCGATGGAAGAAGCGGTCCTGCTGCTGGAAAAGAAACCTTCCCCGATTGGCGCGGAATGGACGGCGGTGACCATTAACGGGGAAGCGCATATCGTGCGGCTGTTCAGCGACGGCAGCATTACGATAGGCGCATGGGTGAAAGCGAAGACCATGCTGGAGCCGCTTCGCAACATTCATACGGGCGACTCGGGTGCTACGCTTATCGTCGACGGCGCAGGCAAGCCGCTGTACAGCACAAGAGATCTGAAGGAGGAAGGCATCGATTTCGCAAGAGGGTTCCGCCAGTATTACTTGTCGGGCAAGGATGACGATTATCTCGTTGTCGGAGAGTCTTCCGCCAAAGGCGACTTCAGTCTGGCCGCGGTCGTCCCCGACAAACTTATTCTCGAGAATTTGCCTTATTTGGCCAGAGCGGCCGCGCTGCTCATCGCAATCGCCGTCGCCATGCTGCCGATCAGTCTATGGTTTCTGCGCAAAGTGTTGTTGCTGCCGCTCCAGAAGATGACGGTAGCGATGCGGCGGATCGGGGAAGGGAACTTCAACGCGGGAATCGAAGAATCGTCCGTGCAAGACGAGTTCCAGCTCGTCAACCGTACGTTTAATCAGATGATCGGCCAGATCGCCGAGCTCAAGATCCATGTGTACGAGGAACAGCTTAACAAGCAGAGAGCGGAGCTCAAACATTTGCAGCTCCAGATCAATCCGCATTTTTTTATGAATTCGCTCAATATTCTCTACAACCTGGCGCAAGTGAAGCAATATGGACTCATTCAGGAAATGACGTTATGCCTCGTGCAATATTTCCGCTACATGCTGCAGAGCAATCGGCCGCTTGTGCTGCTGAGAGACGAACTTCAGCATGCGCGCAATTTCCTCCGCATTCAGGAACTGAGATTCCCTGACAGGCTGGTTTGCCGAATCGATGTGCCGGCTTATTTGCAAGATACGCCCATTCCCCCGCTCATGCTGCATACGTTCGTCGAGAACACGATCAAACATGCCGTCCGGATGGACGAGCCGATCGAGATCGTCATCGAAGCGGCACTGGACGAGCTGGCGGATGAACCGATGGTCATTCTGACCATCCGAGACACCGGACAAGGGTTCTCGGACGAAGCGCTGGAGAACGTGCGGGCAGGCGTGCAAGCGGTGGACGACAAGGGCGAGCATATCGGTCTGTGGAATGTGAGAGAACGGCTTCGTCTGCAGTACGGCGACAGGGGCTGGATGGATTGCTACAACGACGATCCGCATGGAGCGGTCGTTGAGATAGGTATTCCTATGAATCCCGAAGCAGGGAGAGAGGGGGCACAGGATAATGAAGCAGCTGCTGATCGTTGACGACGAAAGAATAGCGATCGAAGGAATCAAGTCGGGCGTGCGATGGTCCGACGTCGGCATCGGCCGGCTGCTCGAAGCGCAAAGCGCGGAGCAGGCAAAGGCGGTATTTCGTCAGGAGCGGGTCGATCTGATGTTGTGCGACATCGAGATGCCGCAGGGCACCGGGCTGGAATTGCTGGAATGGGTCAGGGAACATTATCCCGCAACAGAGACGATCTTCCTGACTTGCCATGCGGACTTCGGTTATGCCAAACAAGCGATCCAGCTCGGCAGTCTCGATTATTTGCTCAAGCCGATTCCGTACCCGGAGCTGGAAGACGCGATTCGGCGCGCGATCGTCAAGCTGGACGAGCATAAGCGGCTTAACGAATTCAGCCAATACGGAAAATATTGGGTCAGGCATCAGCCGCTGCTTGTGGAGCGGTTCTGGCTCGACATTCTCGGGCAGAACATTACTGGAACGGCGGAGGCGATCGGCAGGGCCGCGGCGGAACGCAATATCCCGTATTCGGACGAGATGACGTTCCTGCCGGTGTTTATCCATATTCGGCGCTGGCATAAAGCGATAACATCCAGGGACGAAAAGATTATGGAGTATGCGGTTCGAAAGTCGGCCGAGGAGGTGCTGCTTCTGTCGCCCGAAAATGGAGTCTTGCTCACGGTTGGCAAAGGCGAATTCCTCGTCATGTTGAACGGGGAATCGCGGCAGGCAGCTGCGGAAGCGCTGAAGGAGGCATGCGAACGGTTCGTCGACGCTTGCCTGACCTATTTTTTTGCCGGCGTCGCCTGTTACATCGGGGAACCCGCGCAAGGGCACGGCATGGCTTCTGCGTTCACCAAGCTCCGCAAGCTGGACGAAAACAACGTCGCGCATGATCACGGGGTATTCGCCATGCGGGATCCGGATGCTTTTCCGATCGGTCATCTGCCGCCCGACATGGGGGTTTGGTCCGTGCTGCTGGAGGAAGGAGACCGCGGCAAGCTGCTGCAACGCGTCGAACAATATATGGGCATGCAAGTGACGTCCAATCACCTTAATCCCGAACTGCTCAACCGATTTATTCAAGACTTCCATCAGATGGTGTATTACGTGATGCAAGTGAAAGGCGTTCAGGCGCATCAGCTGTTCGGAGATAGCGAATCGACGGAGCTTCATATGTCCGCGACGCGTTCCGCCACGGATGCGCTGGCCTGGATTCGGCATATCGTGGACAAGGTGCTGCCATTTGTCGCGGAGCGCCAGCAAAGCGTTGTGGACAAGGCGAAGACCTACATCCGCGAACGTCTGGCGGAAGATATTTCCCGTGAAGACATCGCAGGCCATGTGTATTTGAATCCCGATTATTTGACGCGCGTTTTCAAAAAAGAGACGGGATTGTCGGTTTCCGATTACTTAATGCAACAGCGGCTTGGTCTCGCGGCGGAGCTGCTGTCGAGCACCGATCTGCCGGTCGGGACGATCGCCGCCAAGGTCGGCTACGCGAATTTCTCTCATTTCTCCCGCATGTTCAAGAAACATACCGGGCTCGGTCCCGTGGAATTTCGAGGCAGGGAGCACGGGAGCGGATAAGGTCGTCAAAGTGGCAATGGGAGGTCGTCATCGGGGCAGAGGAAGGCGTCGCCTCCATCGTACAATAAGATCATCAACAAACCACTACACGATAAGCGGGGGAAAACAAACATGAACAAATCGAAAACCGGAGCGGCCGGACTGCTATTGAGCGTCGCCTTGGTTCTGGGCGCATGCTCCGGCGGCAACGGCGGCAATGCCGGGAACGGTGACGTATCGCCGGAAGGCAGCGGCAACGGAGGCGCGCCAGCCGAGCGCAAGGTCGAAGAAATTACAGTCGCATTCCCGATCGTCACGACGTCCCAGCAGGATTTGCAGCTCGTCGAGGACGCGATCAACGTGATCTCGGAAGAGAAGATTCAAACGAAAGTAAAGCTCTTGCCGATCAACGCGGGCGAATGGGCGCAGCGCATGAATCTGATCTTCAGCGGAGGAGAAAAGCTCGACCTGACGTTCGTCTCCGGCACGATGTACAGCAACATGGTCGCCAAAGGACAGCTTATTCCGCTTGACGAGCTGCTGGATTCGCAAGGCGAGGGGATCCGGACGGCGGTCGAGGAACAATATCTGAACGGTACCCGCATCGGAGGGAAAAGTTACGCCGTGCCGACCGTTCGCGATCTCGCAGGCAGCTACGGTTTGACGATGCGCAAGGATCTTGTCGACAAGCATGGAATCGACATCGCTTCGATTAACACGCTGGACGACGTGGCGAACGTGCTGAAGACGATCAAGGCCGGCGAGCCGAACGTCGTGCCGCTCATTCCGGGCGCGCCGGGGCAGTCTTTCCGCGACAACTATACGTTCTACGATCCGCTCGGCGACCATATGGGCGTGCTGCCGGACTACGACAACGGGCTTAAGATCGTCAACCTATACGAGACGACGGAGTACAAGTCGTTCCTGGATACGATCCGTCAGTGGTACCTGGACGGCTACATCCTGCCGGATGCCGCCACGAACAAAACGACGACGTTCGAGCTGCTCAAGTCGGGTAAAGCCTTCGGTTATCTGGCGATGCAGAAGCCTGGCTTCGCCGAACAGGAGACAAAAAGCTCCGGCGTCGAGATGGTGACCAAGGAACTGCTGGCGCCGGTATCGACGACGACGAACGTCACTGCCGCGATGTGGGGCATCCCGGTGCATTCCAAGCAGCAGGAGAGAGCGATGGATTTCCTGAACCTGCTGTACACGGACAAGGACATCGTCAATCTGTTCGATTGGGGTATCGAAGGCACGCATTACATCAAAGCGGAAGGAGGACCGGACAACGTTATTGCGTATCCGGAAGGAAAGGATGCGGCGTCGGTCGGCTACAACATGCTCGGCTGGGTGTTCGGCAACCAGTTCCTCTCCTATGTGATGAAGAACGGCGATCCCGATATTTGGAACAAAACGGAGGCGTTCAACAAAAGCGCCAAACCGTCCAAAGCTCTAGGCTTCGTGTTCGACGCTTCGGCGGTCAAGACGGAAGTCGCCGCGGTATCCAACGTTGTGACGCAATACCGTCTGCCGCTGGAGACGGGCAGCGTCGACCCGGCCAAGATGCTGCCCGAATTTGTCGAGAAGCTGAAGTCGGCAGGTCTGGACAAAATTATCGCCGAGAAGCAGAAGCAGCTCGACGAATGGGCGAAGACGTCTTCGGCTCAATAATACGCTAGCTTTTGCAAACGTAAATGTCGCCCGGCCAATAAAGCGTTGGCCGGGTTTATTATTCCGCCGTTCTTACGGAGGAGGGGAGTGAGTACGGTGACGACGATGACGCACCGCAAGAGAAAGATCAATTTCCGCCGTTACATCCCGCTGTACCTCATGATGATTCCTGGGCTCGCTTACCTCGTCATCAATAATTATTTGCCCATGTTCGGTCTGTCGATCGCGTTCAAGGACGTCAATTACGCGAAAGGCATATGGGGAAGCGATTGGATCGGACTGAAAAACTTCGAATATTTGTTCAAAACGACCGACGCCTATATCATTACTCGAAATACGCTGCTATACAACGCGGTATTTATCGTGCTCGGTCTTGCTATCGCAATCGCGATTGCGATTCTGCTGAACGAAATCCGCAACAAAACGGCGAGAGGACTTTATCAAAGCGTCATTTTGCTGCCATTCCTGATTTCCATCATACTGGTCAGCTACCTCGTATATGCGATGCTGAGCGTCGATTCCGGTTTTCTGAATAAGACAGTGCTGCCGATGTTTGGTCTCGATCCGGTGTCCTGGTATTTGGAACCCAAGTATTGGCCTTATATATTAACCATCGTGCATATTTGGAAAGGCGCGGGTTATTCCTGCATCGTGTTTCTTGCCGCGATCATCGGCATCGACCGGGAATATTACGAAGCCGCGGAGCTCGACGGCGCCTCCAAGTGGACGCAAATCCGCACAATCACGTTGCCGATGATTTCGCCGATCATTACGATGCTGGCGCTGCTGGGCATCGGCCGGATCTTCTATTCCGATTTCGGCTTGTTCTACCAGGTGCCAATGAACTCCGGTGCGTTGTACGAGACGACCAACGTCATTGACACGTACGTCTTCCGCGGCCTGATGCAGCTTGGCGATATAGGCATGTCGGCTGCGGCCGGGTTCTATCAATCGCTTGTCGGCTTCGTGCTGGTGCTGGTGTCCAATTATATCGTGCGCAAATTCGACAAGGACAACGCCTTGTTCTAGGAAAGGAGATGCCTCATGGCTAACGAATACCGCGCCTGGCGCGTGTCGGCTCATATTTTACTCGGCTTGCTGTCGCTCGCCTGCCTGCTTCCGTTCGTGCTGCTTATTATGTCGTCCGTTACGGATCCGTCCGATATCGTGAATAAGGGCTACACCTTTTTCCCATCCTCCTTCAGCTTGACGGCTTACGAATATCTGCTGGACAATTCGGAGATGATCTTCCGCGCTTACGGAATCACGGCGCTGACGACGGTTTTGGGAACGTCCGCGAGTCTCATGATTACGTCGATGCTCGCCTACCCGTTGTCGCGCAGAGATTTGCCGGGCGGCATGGTCATCGCGTTTATCGTCTTTTTTACGCTGCTTTTCAATGGCGGCCTCGTGCCGACTTACATGGTGTATACGCAAATGTTCGATATCAAAAATACGCTGTTCGCCCAACTCGTGCCGTGGCTTCTCATGAATGGCTTCAACGTGTTGCTGATGCGCGCGTTCTTTATGAACAGCATTCCGACGCCCGTCATCGAATCCGCAAGCATCGACGGAGCGGGCGAATTCAAAATTTACTCCACGATCGTGCTGCCGCTTTCGCTGCCGATCATGGCAACCGTAGGTTTGTTCCAGGGACTGGCCTATTGGAACGACTGGAATAACGGCCTCGTGTTCGTCACCGACGCGAATCTGTTTAATCTGCAAAACGTGCTGAACAAAATTATGAGCGACATCGAGTTTCTGTCGAGCAATTCCGGCATGGGAAGCGGCGGCGCCGCGGCGGCTCTGCCGAGCGAGACGTTCCGTATGGCCATCGCGGTCATCGGCATCGTACCGATTCTGATTGCGTATCCGTTTTTTCAAAAATATTTTGTGAAGGGGCTGACGATCGGAGCCGTGAAGGGCTGACGAATCGCGGCAAGAAGGGAGAGGAAGACATGATCGGATTGTGGCACTCCATCGTGAACACGCCCAAAATGAGGCTGAAATTTCAATTCAAAATATCCCGAAAAGCAGCTTACACGCTCGATATCGCTTCTGAGCCGCTAGCCATTCCGATCAAGGTGGACTCGGTTGCGGTCGATGGAAGCTCGCTGAGCGCGACGGCCGGGGCTTTCTGGATGCCGGGGCAGTCCATCGTCGTAAAGCTCGCATTCGACGGAGAAGAGTTCAAGGGCGAAATGACGATTCCGGGGATGGGCACGCTGCCGCTTCAAGGAGCGAAAGGCCGGGGGCCATTCCTGTCAGAGGATTTGATCGAGCAGGTAAGGCCGCTGCGCAAGGATGATATTCCTGTTCGCGCGGACGAGGAAATCGATCGGGAGGTCGAAACCCTCCTGGGTCGTCTAACCCTCGAGGAGAAGGTCGGCCAGATGTTCCAGGTTCCGGCATCGAATTTCTCGTTCGGCGATGCGGTGGAGTCCGATCCGCCCGAAAAGCTGGTCGCGGAAGGGCGCGCCGGATCCGTGCTCGGCGCGTTCGACGTTGCCCGCGTCTACGAGCTGCAGAAGCTGGCGGTGGAGAAATCGCCGCATGGCATTCCGCTGCTGTTCAACGCGGATATTATTCACGGCGCCCAGACGATTTTCCCTGTGCCGCTAGCCTGGTCTTGCAGCTGGGAGCCGGAAGCGGTCAAGGAAGCTTGCGCTATTGCGGCCAAGGAAGCCAGCGCCTCGGGCACCGTGTACAATCACGGACCGATGGTCGATATCGGCCGCGATCCGCGTTGGGGCCGCGTGGTGGAAGGCGCGGGCGAGGACCCTTATTTGGGCGCGCTGATGGCAAAGGCCCAAGTGGAAGGGTTCCAGGGCGAATCGCTGGCCGATCCGGAGACGATCGTCGCTTGCCTGAAGCATTTTATCGCATACGGGGCGGCGGAGGGCGGCCGGGATTACAACACGGTCGACATCTCCGAGATGTCGCTCCGCAATGTGTTCCTGCCGCCGTTCCAAGCGGGTCTTGAGGCGGGAGCGGCATCCGTCATGAACAGCTTCAATATCTATCAGGGCGTGCCGGTGGCGGCAAGCGAGCCGCTGCTAAAGGAGCTGTTGCGCGACGAGCTTGGTTTCGACGGCGTGCTGATCTCCGACTACGGCGCGGTGGAAGAGATCGCCGTACACGGCCATGCGCAGGACGCGCGGGAAGCGGCGGGCATGGCTGCGCGGGCGACGATGGATATCGAGATGGCGACGCGTTCGTACGAATATTTGCCGGATCTGGTCAGGGAAGGAATCGTGCCGGAAGAGAAGGTAACGGATGCCGCGCGCCGCATTCTGCGATTGAAATACAAGCTCGGGCTGATGGACGATCCGTACCGATACGTCAGGCCGGAGAAGGAACGCGACTATCACTTTAACGAGGAGCATCTGGCGGCAAGCCTCGAGCTGGCGCGCAAATCCGCGGTGCTGCTCAAAAACGACGGCACGCTGCCGTTGCGGGATGGCGAAGGCGGGAAAATCGGGCGAATCGCGCTAATCGGGCCGTTCGCCGATAGCAGGGATTTGCTCGGACCTTGGCAATTCTCGCGGTTCAGCCATGAGACGGTGACGTTGTACGAAGGGTTGCTCGGCAGGGGCATTGCGCCGGAGCGTCTGCTGTATGCGCAGGGCAGCGGCGTAAACGAGCCGCTGGAAGGCGGCATCGAAGCCGCATTGGAGCAAGCGGCGGCAGCGGACGTTGTCATGCTGGCTCTGGGCGAGAGCAGCGACATGTCGGGCGAGGCGGCTTCGCGTCTATCTATTGAGCTGCCGCAACCGCAGCTAGAGCTCGCGGACGCAGTGCTCGCGCTGGGCAAGCCGGTCGTGCTGGTTTTGACGAACGGACGTCCTCTCGTGCTCGGCGGGCTTGGCGAACGAGTCAACGCCATTCTCGAGACGTGGTTTCTGGGCTCGCAGGCGGGGAACGCCATCGCGGAGCTGCTTACGGGCGATTGCAATCCGTCCGGCAAGTTGACGATGAGTTTCCCGGCGCACGCAGGACAGGTGCCGGTCTACTACAACGGCTTCCGGACCGGCAGGCCGGTGACGAAGCACAACGAACGCAGCAAGTTTATTTCCAAATATATCGACGGTCCGAACGAACCTGCCTATGCTTTCGGCCATGGGCTGAGCTACTCCGAATTCGTATATTCGGATTTGCGGCTGGACCGCGCCTCCATCACGGGAGACGAGAAGCTGACCGTAACGGCGACCGTCGAGAACAAGGGGCATGTTGCCGGCGTGGAGACGGTGCAGCTGTACATTCAGGACGTGCACGGCAGTATCGTTCGACCGGTGAAGGAGCTCAAGGGATTTCGCAGGCTGCGGCTAGAACCCGGCGAAAGCAAGACGGTTTCTTTCGAAATCGCCGAGCGGGATTTGATGTTCTGGTCGCCAAGGAACGGTTATGCGGCGGAGCCGGGCGATTTCGTTGCGTATGTCGGAGGCAGCAGCGTGGATACGCTATCGGTTGATTTTAAATGGTCCATTATGTAAAGCGGCAAAGGAGGATGACAGTATCGTGAACGTGCAGAAGCAAAGAGATATCAAGGCTTTGATCGCGGAGATGACATTGGAGGAGAAGGCCGGTTTGTGTTCCGGACTTGATACCTGGCATACGAAAGGCGTGGAGCGGCTCGGCATCCCGTCCGTTATGGTAACGGACGGCCCGCACGGCTTGCGCAAGCAACGCGCCTCGGCCGATCATCTGGGATTGTTCAACAGCGTGCCGGCCACCTGCTTTCCATCGGCCGCGGGCGTCGCCAGCTCCTGGAACCGCGAGCTGATCCAGCGCATGGGCGAGGCGCTCGGCAAGGAATGCCAGGCGGAAAACGTCGCGGTGCTGCTTGGTCCGGGCGCCAATATTAAACGTTCGCCGCTTTGCGGTCGCAACTTTGAATATTTCTCCGAGGACCCGTACCTGTCTGCGGAGATGGCGACCCACCATATTCTGGGCGTGCAGAGCAAGGGAGTCGGCACATCGCTGAAACATTTTGCGGCGAACAATCAGGAGCATCGCCGGATGACCTCGGATTCCGTCGTCGACGAACGAACGCTGCGGGAAATTTATCTTGCCAGCTTCGAAGGCGCGGTCAAGAAGGCGCAGCCTTGGACGGTGATGTGTTCGTATAACAAGGTTAACGGCGAATTCGCCGCGGAGAACGAATATTTGCTGACCTCCATTTTGAAAGAGGAGTGGGGTCATGAAGGGTTCGTCGTGTCCGATTGGGGTGCGGTGAACGACCGGGTGAATAGTCTTGCCGCAGGCATGGAGCTCGAGATGCCGTCCAGCCACGGCGAAGGGGATCGTGCCATCGTGCAGGCCGTGGAGGACGGCAGGCTTCCGGTAGAGAAGCTGGATAGTGCCGTCGAGCGTCTGCTGTCGGTCATCTTCAAAGCGGTGGACAATCGGCAAGAAGGCGCCGGCTTCGATCCAGAGGAGCATCATGCCCTTGCCCGCGAGGTTGCGAGGGAAAGCATGGTACTGCTCAAAAACGAGGACGGAGTGTTGCCGCTCCGCCGCGAGGGCTGCATAGCGGTGATCGGCGCGCTGGCGAAGGAGCCACGTTACCAGGGCAGCGGCAGCTCGCAGATCAATCCTTCTCGGCTTGAGGACATTAGCGAGGAGATGACGCGGTCGGCGGGCGATGCCGTGGAGCTTGGTTATGCGCAAGGGTATGCGCTGGATTCGGACGATGCGGACGACCTGCTGACGCGCGAGGCTTTGGAGCTGGCAGCCCAGGCGGAGGTTGCGGTATTGTTCGCCGGGTTGCCTAAGCGCTACGAATCGGAAGGTTTCGACCGCAAGCATCTTCGCATGCCGGCTAATCAAGTTGCGTTGATCGAAGCGATCGCCGCCGTGCAGCCTAATCTGGTCGTCGTGCTGAGCAACGGGGCGCCGATCGAGATGCCGTGGCTCGGCAACGCAAAGGCGGTGCTGGAAGCGTATCTCGGCGGACAGGCGCTGGGCGGGGCGATCGCGGATCTGCTGTTTGGCGACGCGAACCCGTCCGGCAAGCTGGCCGAGACATTTCCGGTGCAGCTGAGCGACAATCCTTCGTACCTGAGCTTCCCGGGGGAAGGCGACAAGGTCGAATACCGGGAAGGACTGTTCGTCGGGTATCGTTATTACGACAAGAAACGGTTGAGACCGCTGTTCCCTTTTGGTTTCGGTCTGAGCTACACGACGTTCGAATACGCCGATCTGACCGTTGACCGGTCCGAATTAAGCGATGACGATACGCTGCTAGTATCCGTCAAGGTCCGAAATACGGGAAGCCGAAAGGGCAAGGAGATTGTTCAGCTGTATGTATGCGACGTGGAGAGCGGCGTCATCCGTCCCGACAAGGAGCTTAAGGGCTTCGACAAGGTCGAGCTGGAGCCGGGAGAAGAGAAGAAGGTTTCGTTCCGGCTGGATAAACGCAGCTTCGCTTATTACGACGTCGAAGCTCGCGACTGGGTCGTCGAGACCGGCGACTTCGAGCTTCTGGTAGGTGGATCGTCGCAGGACATCGCCTTATCGGCGCGGGTGCGCGTCGTCTCGACGTTCGTCCGGGAGCTGCGATTCCATCGCAATTCTACCGTATCCGACTTGATGGTGACGGAAAAGGGCGCGGCGTTCGTGGAACGGATGATCGAGATGCTTCCGTTCGCGGGGAACATCGCGGAGGAGCACAGGGCGATGCTGAGAGCGTTTATGGAACATATGCCGCTTAGAGGTCTTATTTCCTTCAGCGGAGGCAAGTTTACGGAAGAGCTGCTGGCGCAGACGATTGCGCAGTTGAATGAATAAACGCATCGGCCGATGCGAGGAGCGGAGAGGGAGTGGATTGACCGTGACAGAAAGTATAGAGATTTATCCGCAGCCTAAGAAATTTGAAATGAGGAAGGGAAGGGCGGCATTGTCCGCCGATTTCGAACTCCGCGCGCAAGGCGGGCCGGCCGAGTCGATATCGGCGCAGGTGCGGTTGGAGCAGCGGCTGAGGGCTGCCGTCGAGCGATTAACAGATACCGAATCTTCCTTCGGCAAATCCGCATCGGTGGCGACGAACGTGGACGTCATTCACGACCCGGCGCTGCATCCGCAAGGATATCGACTAAGCTGGGACGGAGGCGCGCTGACCGTGGCGAGCAGCGAGGCGCAAGGACTCCATTACGCTGTCGTGACGCTGGAGCAGATGTTGGCGCGGCACGGCGCGGTATGGGACGGCTTTCTCATCGAGGATGAACCGGACTTTCCCGTCCGCGGCCTTATGCTCGACATCGGCCGCAATAAAATACCGAAGACGGATATCCTTCGCGGTCTAATCGATACGTTGTCGGAGCTCAAGATGAACCATCTGCAACTGTATATAGAAGGTTTCAGCTTTGATTACCCGTCTTATCGGGAATCGTTCCCGGAAGCGACGCCGATTACCGCCGAGGAGTTCCGCGAGCTGGACCTTTACGCGAAGGAACGGTTCGTCGATCTGGTGCCGAACCAGAATTGTTTTGGCCATATGGGGCCCTGGCTGGCGAAGCCGGAGTTTCGCGAGCTGGCGGAGCATCCGGACGGCATGCCGACGCCGCTGTCCTTCAAGCTGCCGCCGCTTACGCTCGATCCGACGGATGAGCGCTCGATTGCGTTAGTCCGCAAGATGTTCGACGAGTTGCTTCCGCATTTTTCCTCCGGGTACGCCAATGTCAACATGGACGAGCCGTTTGGGCTCGGCACCGGCCGGAGCAAGCCGCGCGCCGACGAGATCGGCGCGGGCCGCGTCTATTTGGAATTCGCCGAGAAGGTGTTTGAGGCCGTTCGGAAACATGGCAAACAAATTCTGATGTGGGGCGATATCGTCACGAAACATGAAGAAATCATTCCGTTGCTGCCGAAGGACGTAACCGTGCTGGATTGGAACTACGAAAGCCATACGTCCTTCGAAGCCCACTGCAAGCTGTTGTCCGAGAACGGCGTGCCTTTCTATGTTTGTCCGGGAAGCAGCGCTTGGTCGGCCATAACCGGGCGTACGGACAACATGCTCGCCAACATCGAGGATGCGGCGAGAAATGGACTGGCGTATGGCGCTGGCGGGTTGATCGTGACCGACTGGGGCGATTCCGGCCACTGGCAGCCGCTCGTCGCCAGCTATCCCGCTTATGCGTACGCCGCCGGATCGAGCTGGGGCGTCCTGAATAACGCCGATCGTCACGATGCAATGGAGCAATATGTGTCGGATTGCATGTTGCGGGATCGCAAAGGCATTGCCGGCGGATTGCTGCTGGAGCTTGGACGCTACAATCGACTGGAGCAAAGCACGCTGGAGAACATGACATATGCAAGTTATTTGCTCAACCGTGGCTTGTCGACGCGAGTAAAGCTTGAAGAAGAGACCGACCAAATAATCCGGCTGTTCGCGCAGATCGGCGGGCGCGGCATCCCGTTCAAGTTGGACTATCGCTACGAAGAAATGCTGGCGTGGCTGGAGCGCCGCGAAGAAGAGCTTTCCAGACTGAAGCCGGATCTTTCGGACGGCGTTATCGTGGTTGAAGAGCTTGCCAACGCTCTGCGGCTCATTCGACAAGGCGCCGGCTTGCACCGCTTCATTTTCAGGATCGATTTACCGGACGCACGCTCCGAGCTTGCCTGGCTCCGCGCGCTCAGGGACGAGCTGTCAACTGCCATCGAGGAATTCAAGCGGCTCTGGCTGCTGCGCAACCGCGAGGGCGGACTATCGGCCAGCACGTCTAATTTGTATCGATTGCTTGGTCAATACGAGGATGAGATCAGAGCGCTGGAGGAGCAAGTCGAGCAGTCTTCTCGGCCTGAGTGACATCAAGCCGACGTTTCGCTTCCGCGTACACGTCGGCGGGAAGCGGGCCCATCGCCGCATAACGTACGTTGTCGGCCAGATGGTCGACGTTCTTCGTGCCGACGATCGTCGTCGTCATGGAAGGATGGGACAAAGTAAATCGCAGCAGGAAACCCGTTCGCTGTTCGCCATGTTCAAGAAGTTCGTCCAGCTTGGCTTCCTCCCAGATGCTCCAACGCTCCGAGGAACCGCGTCCGACGCCGGGTTCTCCTTGTCCTACGCCGCCGCGAACGATAATGCCGGCTCCGGTCTCCGCAGCCCGGTCGATCCAGTTCTCATGCTCGCGCTCCAGCGCGGAGTAGGGGAGCTGGATCGAATCGAACGAACCCCATTCGACGAAAGCGGGGAGATGGGGCAAGTAGGACGATACGCCGATGTGCCTGACTTTGCCGCTAGCTTGTATCTCATTAAGTACTTCTACCAGCCTGCCGTCTTCCGCTTGCTTGACGGTTGGGCCATGCAATTGCAAAATATCAATGTAGTCTGTACGTAATCTGGATAAGCTGGTGTCGATGTTTCGCATCAGATGATCTCTTGTCCACTCGTGCGAAACTTCATCGTGGTCGCCGCAATCGACGACCCTGCAGCCGCATTTGGTCGCCAATACGAATTCATGGCGGCGGTGGCCGAGGTATTTTCCGATCAGCTCCTCGCTTCGTCCATAATCAAGGGAGGTGTCGATCAGGTTGATGCCGGAATCGAGCACGGCCTCCAGCACGCGGGCCGCTTCGGAGTCTTCGATCGGCCGCCCGCTCCATACGCGGGGACCGCGAATTTCCATTGCTCCGTAGCTAAGCTTCGTCACTTCAATCCCCGTACGACCCAATATCGCTTTGTCCATGATTATTCAGCTCCTCTCCGGTACCGCCGCCTGATCCATCGCAGCGGTTCGTATCTATTGTAACCGGATTCGGCCTGGGCAGGAATACTTTTACAGCGCTTAACCCGATTTATCTCGCGACAGGTTCGTCGATTTCCCCGCGCAGGAGACTAATTTCATGCTTGTACGGCGGATTGACATATTTCCGCTCGCCGATGGAAGGCGTCTCTAGCAGCTTCGGAATGTCCGTTAACTGAGGGTGGTTAACCACGTATCGCAGCGCCTCCAGTCCAATGCGCCCATGACCGATATTTTCGTGACGATCCTTGCGCGAGCCCCGGACATTTTTGGAATCGTTGATATGGATAACCTTAAGCCGTTCGATTCCGATAATGCGATGAAATTGCTCCAGCACCCCGTCGAAGTCGTGCCGGACATCGTATCCCGCATCATGGATATGGCAAGTGTCCATGCAGACGGACAGACGATCGTTGCGATGCACGCCTTCTATAATGGAGGAAAGCTCTTCGAACGAGGAGCCGCACTCGCTTCCTTTTCCCGCCATGGTCTCAAGCGACACTTGTGCAGATCCGTCCTCCGACAAAACCTCGTTAAGTCCCTCGATAATGCGGCGGATCCCGGCTTTCTTGCCGGCCCCCACATGAGAACCGGGATGAAGCACGATCTGCAAAGAGCCGAGCGCTTCCGTCCTTTTGATCTCCGACCTTAGAAACTCCACGCCGTGCTCGAATACTTTAGCAGTTATCGTGTTGCCGAGATTTATAATGAAAGGAGCGTGCACGACGATGTTCGAGATGCCATGCTCTCTCATATGCTCATGTCCTTCCCGTATCCGAAGCGACTCGATCGGCTTGCGTAGCGTGTTGTGCGGAGCGCCGGTGTAAATCAAGAAGGTATTCGCGCCGTAGGAAGCGGCTTCCCTGCTGGCACGCAAGAGCATATCCTTTCCGGACATGGATACATGAGATCCGATTAACGGCTCCATCCTCGACCAACCTCCCATTCGAGCCTTGTATGCCTGCCGCAAGCAAGCTTAGCCATAGTGTTTCAAGAATTACCGGTTATAATCGCCGGCATCCGAATAAATATAGCGATAAGAACGACAATCCGAGCGGGTTCGCAGATTGGGGTGGTCAGCATGAAGCTTGATCTTGGATGCGGGGAGCGCAAGCAGCGAGGCTTCTTCGGCCTTGATATTTCTCCGCTCGAGGGAGTGGATATCGTGGTCGATATGAACGAAGGGTTGCCATTCCCCGACGACTCCGCCGAATATGTCATTGCCTCCCGGTCGCTTCCGTTCGTCCGGGATCTATTCGCCGTTCTCTCCGAAATTCATAGAGTGTGCATGCATAAGGCGGTCGTCTGCATTCTCGCCCCGTATGCCCATAGCTATCATCACAGCTCCAATCCGCATTTGCGCCATCGATTCGACGAGCATACTCCCCGATATTGGACATCGGCCTTCTTCCAGCCCCAGCTAGGTCCGGTCAGCCCGGAAGTATCGCATTATGCCGGCCCCAAACCTCCTTTTGACTTCCGGCTGCTTCGTATGGAGCATTTCTATCTGCCGCCTTATCGATCTCCTATCTTCGAACAGGAGGAACTGGAAATTCTACAACAGCTTCAGCTTAACGTCGTGGACGAAATTATGTACCATCTATTGGTCGTGAAAGAGGATATTGCGACGGAAGAGCTCGACCGGCTGAGCAGGATGGCATACGAGGAGCCTGCATGCGTGCAGGAGCTGAGGGTGAGAGACCGGGGGGACATGGAAGAAGGATAGACAAGTAACCTAATTATTCGCATTCGCCGGAATCGGGGACATGCATAATGGATAACGTCCGCAATATAGATAGGGTTGGCGTACCAGAAAGGAGGTGGAATGATATTCCGCTTATCGTAAGAGCTACCTTCAATGCTACGGGCGCGATTACGTTCACGGGCAATACGCTGGGCCTCAGCCGCTCCGACGTATCCGGCGTCCCCGGCACGCTGGACAGCATCGGCGCGTTCACGACGACGAATACGGCGATCCGTTACGGCTCCTATCCATTCGGAACGACGGACAATTACCTGCTTAACTCCTCCTCTGCCCAACTCGCGCTTCCGGCAGGCAGCTCCATATTGTACGCCGAGCTGATCTGGGGCGCCAGCTATATAAATGGAACGGTCAATTTGTCGTCCGTCATCAACAATGCCATCACCTTCGCGACCCCTACGGGTTCCTTCACGGTATCTCCCGATTCGACGACAAGCAACGACATTGACTTGGGGAACGGCGTGAGCGCGTACGTGCGCTCGGCCAGCGTAACGTCCATTATCCAATCGGGCGGAGCGGGTACTTACACGACCGGGCGGGTGCCCGGCACGATTACCATCAATAACGACCCTACCGGCAACCATGCGGGCTGGACTCTGGGCGTCATCTACCAGAACCCCTCGCTGCCATTCCGGAACATGTCGCTGCGCGCCGGCGCCGTTCTGATCCAGGCCGATTCCTCGGCCGTGACGACGACGCTGACGGGATTCTCGACGCCGGTATCGGGAGCCCTTGGGGGGCGAGCGCTGTTCAGCGCCCAGGAAGGCGACGCGAACCGCAACGGCGACCAGGCCCTGTTCGGCCCCACGACGTCCAATCTCGTCGCGCTGTCCGGAACGAACAACTTCGCGACCAACTTTTTTGCATCGCAGATCAATAACGACTCCGGAGCGCTGGACACGACGGGAACGTTCGGCACGCGCAACCAGACGAACGGGGCGCCGGGCACGAACATTAGCGGGGGGCGCCAAGGCTGGGATATTACGAACGTCGATATTTCGTCGAGGCTCGTCAATAACCAGACGACGGCCGTCCTTCGCTTGACCACGTCGGGCGACGCGTACGTATTGAACGCGAACGCGATCCAAGTGAACATCAACGCCCCTCTCGTTACCGTGTCGAAGGCAGCCAACGTGACAGGGGCGCTGGTCGGCGACACGATCCGATATACCGTCACCTCGACTAATACGGGCACGGCGGATGCGACCGGCGCAATCCTTACCGACGCGCTTCCAGCGGGATCGACGTTCATCGCGGGCAGCGTCACGGTGTGAGGCGTCCCCAGACCGACGAACGATATCACGGCCGGCGTGCCGCTTGGAACCATCTCCCCGGGAGGATCCATTGTCGTCGCATACAGCGTCCGCGTGACTTCCATGCCTTCGGGACAGCGGCTCGTGAACGTCGCCAACTTGTCGTTCTCCTTCCAAAGTGTATCCGGCGGACCGATCACGAACGCGATTATTCCTTCGAATGCCGTCACCATTCCCGTATACTCGCCGCTGCTGACGCTGACGAAAAGCGCCAACACGGGTAACGCCCTCGTCGGCACTACGGTTACTTATACGCTAGTGGCGTCTAATACAGGCAACATCGCATCTGCGGTGACGGTCTCAGACCCCATCCCGGCGGGAACGACTTTCGTGCCGAACAGCGTGACGGTTAACGGGTCGACCGTTCCTGGCGGCAATATCGTAACCGGAGTCTCGGCCGGAACGATCGCCGTTGGAGGGAGCTCTACGGTCACGTTCCAGGTGCTTGTGCAGAGCGTGCCTTCGCCGCCGCAGCTGACCAATCAGGGCAGTTCCTTGGGAACGTTCCAAGTGCCAGACGGCAGAACCTCTTCGCAATCCGTCGTCAGCAATCAGGTGCAGGTGCCCGTAGCCTTGCCCAATGTGGCAGCCGTTAAAAGTGCCAGCTTCACGGATGTTACCGTCGGAGACACGATTACGTATTCCGTCGTCGTCACCAACAGCAGCGCGGGTTCCGTGACCGACGTCGTCGTTCAGGATGCTTTGCCGACCGGATCCCAATTCGTCACCGGAAGCGTGACTGTTCGGGGTGCGACGGTTCCTGCGGCGAGTCCCTCAAGCGGCATCTCGGTCGGCACGCTTGCCGCCGGAACGAGCGCTACCGTCACGTTCAAAGCGCTTGTCGCTTCCGTTCCGTCGTCGGGAAGCCTCGTCAACCAATCCAACGTCGCGTTCCGCTCCGGCGCATTCAACAGCATCGTTCTGACGAATACCGTTACGATTCCGGTCTACCAGCCCGTCATCAGTACGACGAAATCCGTGAACGCGACGATCGCGACGGTGGGAAGCACGTTAACCTATTCTTTGTCGGTTACGAATTCGGGCAATATCGCGGCGCAGGGCACATTGACGGACCCCTTGCCGTCGTCCGTCACCTTCGTGCCGGGCAGCGTGTTCGTCAACACGGTCAATCTGCCGGGAGCTTCCCCGATCGCGGGCATTCCTCTCGGGACGATCGCGCCGGGCAGCACCGTGCCGGTAACGTTCCAGATCGTGGTCAACGCCGTTCCGCCATCCTCCAGGCTGGTGAACCGGTCCACGACGGGGTACTCTTACCAGCTGCCTGGCGGCAGGTCTTTCACGGGACTCGTTTCCTTATCCAATACAGTGGATATTCCCGTGACGTCTCCCCAAGTAGCGGTGACGAAAAGCGTAAATACGGCGATCGCCATCTTAAACGATGTGCTTACATACACTTCTGTCGTAGCAAACAACGGCGTACAAGGCATTACCGGGGTCGTCTTCTCAGACGTCATTCCTTCCGGACTGACATTCGTGTCGGGCAGCGTAACGATCAACGGCGCGGCGGCGCCGATCGCCAATCCGGCGACGGGGATATCCCTGGGCAGCATCGCCGCCGGAGCGTCTGTCACCGTCGTGTTCCGGGCGAGCGTCGATTCGGTGCCGCTAACCATACCGGCGATCGTCTCCAACCGATCGAACGCGAGCTTCACATCCGGCGCGTTCAACGGGACCGCTTCGTCTGCACTGGTCAATACGCAGATTCTGCAGCCCGTCATCGGGATCGCGAAGTCCGGCAGCGTGCAGTCGATTACAGTGGGCGGAACGTTCAGTTACACGCTCACGGCGAACAATGCGGGCAACTATCCGGCGGACGTCATGTTGTTCGACATCATTCCGCCATCAATGTCGTTCGTACCGAACAGCGTCGTCATTAACGGATTCCCGAATCCGGGCGTCGCCCCCTCGACGGGCATCCCGCTCGACACGCTCTCCGCCGGGGAAACCAACGTGGTCAGCTTCTCGGTGACGGTCGTCTCGCTCCCATCGCCCCAACAGACGGAGAACCAGGCTCAAGCGGCATTCCAGTCCACGCTTCCCAACGGAAGGGTGCTGACGGGCTCCATGCTTTCCAATACGGCGAAAGTCGCCGTGTTCGCGCCGGACGTGGAAGTCGTTAAAAGCGCAAGCGTGCCGACCGCCGTGAGGGGAGACAGCTTCGTCTATACGGTATTCGTCACCAACGAGGGGACTGAGACGATCAATGAGGTCGTCTTGCTCGATTCGCTTCAGGCGGGATTGACGTTTGTTCCCGGCACCGCAACGGTAAATGGCGCTACTAGGCCAAACGCCGACCCGGCTGCCGGCATTCCAATCGGTTCGATAGCGTCAGGCGCATCGGTAACCGTAACATTTGAGGTGATGGTCAACATGGCGGATCCGACGCCGATTATTAACCAGTCTACGGTAAGCTTTACGTCGGGCGCGTTCGCGTCCTCGTCCTGGTCCAACGTGGTCGTGACGCCAGTCACCCAGCCCGTCATCACGCTCGCGAAGTCGGCGAGCACTAGCAATGCAACGTTAGGCGATTCCGTCGTCTATTCCATCGTCGTATCCAACACGGGCAATGTAGCGGCTAACTTGACGTTGACCGACCCCATACCGGCGGGGACGATCTTTACGCCGAACAGCGTTGTCATAGGCGGCGTTCCGCTTCCCGGCGCCGACCCGTCAGCCGGTATTGCGTTAGGCAGCGTCGCTCCGGGTACGTCGGTGACCGTGACGTTCAACGTCGTGGTGGATTCGCTGCCTACTCCGCAGCAGCTCAGGAACCAAGCGACGGCTGCGTATACCTTTGTTCCGCCTGACGGCAGGACGCTCAGCGGAAGCGCCGTGTCCAATACGCTGGTCATCCCGGTATCCGCGCCGAACGTCACGCTCGTCAAGAACTCTGCGACAACGAATACGACGATCGGGGACACGATTCCGTTCTCGGTTGTCGTAACGAATTCAGGTATCGAGGCCGTCAACAATGTCATTTTTGTAGATCCCGTACCCGCCGGAACTTCTTTTGTTACGGGATCTGTCACCCTTAACACTGTACCTGCTCCGACTGCCGTGCCGTCTAACGGCATCAATCTGGGCAGCATTCCGGCCGGAGGTTCCGTAACGGTAACCTTTAACGTAACGGTGACGTCGGTGCCTAACGGCGGTTCTATCGCGAACCGGGCTTCCGCCAACTTCACATCGGGCGCGTTCTCAGGCATCTCTTTCTCCAATACGCTCACGATTCCTGTAAACCAGCCGAGCGTAACGGGCGTCAAGTCCTCTTCGGTGACGAGCGCGACCGTAGGCGATACGATCAACTTTACGGTAGTCGCTACCAATACGGGCAACTACCCGGGTACGGCGACTTTGACGGATATCGTTCCCGCGGGCGCTTCGTTCGTCGAAAACAGTGTCGTTATCGGCGGCGTGCCGCTGCCGGGCGCATCTCCGGTAACGGGGATCCCTCTCGGCTTGATCCAGCCTGGCAATTCGGTCACGACATCGTTCTCCGTCCTGATCGAATCGCTGCCGACGCCGCCTCAATTGTCGAACCAGGCGACTCTCAATACGTCCTATACGCTGCCTGACGGTCGATCATTCTCGAATCAGACGCTTACGAACACGGTCGTGGTGGCCGTTCGCGCCCCGAACGTCAACGTCGGCAAGGCGACGACGACCACGGCAACTACGATCGGCGATACGATCGAATACAGGGTCACGGTTACGAACGAAGGTATTACGTCCATTTCGAATACGATTCTTACGGATCCGATTCCTGCCGGCACGACCTTTGTAACGGGAAGCGTGACGGTGGGCGGAGCGCCGGTGCCGGGAGCCAATCCGGCCACGGGCGTAGCGCTTGGAACCATTGCGCCGGGCACGACCGTTCCGGTGACCTTCCAGGTTGCGGTGGGCAGCGTGCCGACCGGACAACTGGTCAGCAACCAAGCGTTCGTCAGCTTCACGTCGGGATCCTTGTCCGCTACTTCGTTCTCGCCGATTATTTCGACACCTGTATACGTACCTGGCGTTACGCTGGTCAAATCGGCCAATACGCCTGGCGCCATCGTAGGCGATACAGTCGTCTATTCGACGGCCATCACGAATACGGGCAATATCGGAGCCAATACGACGTTCTCGGACGCCATCCCTGCGGGAGCCGTGCTCGTGCCGAACAGCGTGATCTTTAACGGAAGCTCGCTCGCGGGGGCCGATCCTGGAGCGGGCATTCCGCTCGGCGTATTGGCGCCAGGCTCCACCAGCACGCTTTCGTTCTCGGTCGTCATTACTTCCCAGCCAACGACGAACCAACTGAGCAACCAATCGAACGCAACGTTCTCCTATACGCTTTCCGACGGACGTACCTTCAACGGCAGTGCCGCATCCAATGTCGTTGTTACGCCGGTCTCTTCGCCGGACGTCTCGCTCGTCAAAAGCACGACGTTCACCGCAGCGACTGTCGGCGATATTGTTCCTTACACCGTCGTCATTACGAACAGCGGCGCAGGCAGCGTCACAAACGTGACGTTTTTCGATCCGGTGCCGTCCTTTACGACGTTCGTATCGGGCAGCGTCACCGTTAACGATACGGCGGTGCCAGGCGCTAATCCTGCTCTTGGCGTAACGATCGGCACGATTGCCTCGAGCGCATCGGCTACCGTAACGTTTAACGTGACGGTCAATTCCTTGCCGCCATCCGGTCAAATCGTCAACCAAAGCTCCGCGGCTTATACTTCAGGGGCATTCTCGGCGACTTCATTCTCCAACCAGCTCTCGCTGCCGGCGTATCAAGCCCTCATCAACGTCGTCAAGAGCGCGAACGTTACCGTGGCGACGGTTGGCGATACGATCACGTATTTGCTGAACGTTACCAATACGGGCGATATCGACGCGCTGGTCACGCTCAGCGATCCCCTCCCGGACGGAGCGGAGTTCGTACCGAACAGCGTCATTATCAATGGCGCTCCGCAGCCGGGCGTCAATCCGGAGACGGGCATTCCGCTTGGCGTCGTGCCGGCGGGAGGAGTATTGACCGTTGCGGTAACGCTGCAAGTGACGGTGGAAGCCCTGCCGTCGCCTCAGCAGCTCGCGAATACGGCGACGGCAAGCTACTCCTATACGCTTCCTGATGGCCGCGTCATTACCGGCTCCGTCAATTCCAACACGCTGGTCATACCGGTGTCCGCGCCGGACGTAACCGTCGTAAAGAGCACGCCGGCGATCGATGCCGTCTCGGGAGACATCATCACGTATACGGTCGTGGTATCGAACAACGGCATTGAGACCGTCAACAACGTCGTGCTGGTCGATCCCATACCGCCGGGCAGTACCTTCGTTGCGGGCAGCGTTACGCTTGACGACGCTTCGCTGCCGCTTGCAAATCCCGCAAACGGCATCACGATCGGCAGCATAGCTGCCGGCACCGACGCCACCGTAACGTTCCAGGTACAGGTTCTATGAGTTCGGAAGGCAACAAACCATCCAGGCTGGAGAATACGTCTCATATTTTGTACGATTCCGGCTCAAGCAGCTACACGACATATTCCAATACGGTCCGTATTCCTATCGTAGGTCCCGATATCGAGTTGGAGAAGAAGACGGACGCACGCGAGGCAGTGCCGGGCAAGCCGATCCCATACAGGGTCATCCTGCGAAATAAAGGGAATTACGCCGCAAAGGTCGTGTTATACGACGAACTGCCGAAAGGCATGGCTTTCGTGCCGGGCAGTATTGTAAAAGACGGCGTCCCTTTGCCGGGAGTCGATCTCGACGAAGGTTTAAAGCTTGGAACGGTTGATCCCGGCGAAAAGGTGAAAGTTGCCTTCCAGCTTGTGCTTAAGCTAGGCAGCGAAGAGGATTGCGGCAAAAAAGTTTGCAATCGGATGAAAGCGAGCGTTTCGTTCTATAGCTCAAACGGCAGGAAAGTGAAGGGGAACGTCTTTTCCAATACGATTTGTCTCCCGGTGGCAAAGGCCGACGAAGCCGTGCCTTTCGCAAAGCTGACCGTCGATCCGGCCAAAGCGGCGCCGGGAGATCGACTTAGCTACAAACTGATTGTCGGCAATCAAGGGCATGCGGCAGCCATGGTTACTCTGTTGTCTTTTTTGCCCAAAGGATTGCTGTACGTGCCTAATAGTTTGACCATCAATGGCAATTGGATGAGCGGAGGGGTTCCGGGCAATGCCGGGATCCCGCTGGGTCTCATCGAACCGGGGGAGAGCGTCACGGTGGCGTGGGAGGTCGTCGTTCCGGGAGTCACTATCGTATCGCCGGGCCAATGGATTGACAATCGAGCTATTCTGAAAGCTTCCTGCCGTGACCCGAGTTGCGCTGAACGAGTGTCGGAGGAATTTCATTCGAACAAAACGGTTGTCGAGCTCTGTTTCCCCGTCATTACAGCGAAACTTAAGGCGAAGCCGGAAGTTTCTTTTCCGGATGGCTACGTCAACTTCACGTTGCAGCTAGCAAATGCCGGCAATCGAGCTGCGATTTGCGGGTCCGACAAACTTTTGAGGGGACCCATAAGCCTGGTTCCGGAAAGCTTGACGGTTGACGGCGAGGGGAAGCAGGCGACAGTCTCGGACAATCGGATCGTATTCGGCGAGCTGGCGCCGTCTGGCGTTATGAGGATTCTATTTCAAGGAATCATCAGTCCGCTGGTCACCACGCGTACCTTACGCGGGCATATCGACGTGCAATACGAATATTTGCTGCATGACCAAGTGCATAAGGAAGCGGTATCCACCAATCCCTATACGATCGCGATTATGCACGATGATGAATAGCGGAGCGTTTATACCAATTAAGACATATGGAGACAGGGCTGTCCGAGAAGCGAACTTTTAAGGCAGCCCCGTTGTCCCTATGGCTCGAATATGGATAGGGTTGTATACAAAATTCAACCAAAGTGGCTTCACCGGGGACCTAAGTAGTATGAAAATTCATACACACTCCACCAGATAGGCTGTGATCTGGTCAAACGTGTATGAAAATTCATACACAATCCACCAAATAGGCCGGCAACTGGCCAAACGTGTATGAAAATTCATACACAATTCACCAAACAGGCCGGCAACTGGCCAAACGTGTATGAAAATTCATACACAATTCACCATCAGGCCGGTATTTTGAAAAATGGAGTGCTGACGCCCACGTTTAGGTTGAATGTTAAGTGGCAGGCATCCACCTCGCCACTTTCCTGAAAATCAATTACACGAAAAGTTGGACGGAAGCGTCTTTCCGCCCAACTTTTTATTTTTGAGACTTATTGGACAGCCCTGTTTCTTTTTATAATTAACTACTTGGTTAACGTAACTAGGTTCAATTAACTTATGATTGACAAATAAGTTGACCTTCTTCATAATGAAACTGAATTTATTTAAATGATTTAATTAAACATTAATCATTTAGTTAATCTAAAGGAGGTCTTTTATTTATGTCAACGATATACCGATCCGAGCACCCGAGACCACAATTCATGAGGGACAGCTGGCTTAATTTGAACGGAGAATGGGAATTTGCGTTTGATGATGAAAATACGGGCACATCGGAAGGATGGCATAAGGGAGATCGGCCTTTGCCGCTTCGCATTCAGGTGCCGTTCGCTTTCCAAAGCAAACTTAGCGGCATTGCCGATCCAGCCGTGCACGACACGGTATGGTATCGTCGTCCGCTGGACATTCCTGCCGAATTTGCAGGCAAAAAAACGATTCTCCACTTCGGAGCTGTCGATTATTTAGCTTCGGTATGGGTAAACGGCGTACTGGTAGCTACGCATGAAGGCGGACATACACCATTCCAGGCGGATATTACTGATGCGCTACGCGAAGCCGATAACTGGCTCGTTGTAAAGGCGATCGACTTTAGCCGGGACACAACGCTGCCGCGGGGCAAACAATTTTGGCTGGACGAGTCCGCTTCTATCTTCTATACAAGAACGACGGGGATCTGGCAGACGGTATGGATGGAAGCTGTCGCGACGGCATCTATCGACCGTGTGCGGATGATTCCGGACATTGACCGTAATGCAATTGAGCTGCATTCCTATTTCCGCGGGACAGCGGGACGCTCTCTCAAGCTGAAGGTTGAAGTGACCTACGAAGGCGAACCGGTGGTTGAGGAGACGTACAATATTACCGACGACCGGCTTGATCGAACGATCGGACTCCGGGATCTATACGATCGCGGCGCCTCCCGACATTGGAGCCCGCAGCATCCTCGTTTGTACGACATCGTGTTCTCTCTGATAGAAGGCGATGCGCTCATAGACCAAGCGACCTCTTATTTCGGGATGAGGAAGGTATCCATCGAGGGTGGCAAGCTTTGCCTGAACAATCGCCCATTCTTTAGCAAAATGGTGCTCGATCAAGGTTATTTCCCGGACGGCAATCTTACGCCGCCGAGCGACGAGGCGATTCGCAAGGATGTCGAGCTGACCAAAGAGATGGGCTTCAACGGTGCGCGCAAACACCAGAAGCTGGAGGATCCTCGCTACTTGTACTGGTGCGACAAGCTGGGCCTTGTAGTCTGGAGCGAAGCGGCCAACGCATATCAGTTTACAGAAGAGTACGTGCAGAAGTTTACGAAGGAATGGATGGAATCCGTCGAACGGGACGCCAATCATCCGAGTATTATCGCCTGGGTGCCGCTCAATGAGAGCTGGGGCGTGCCGAATATCCAGGTCGACAAGCAACAGCAGGATCATGCCATGGCGATGTATTATTTAACCAAGTCGCTGGATCCTACGAGACCGGTCATTTCCAATGACGGATGGGAGCTGGTCAAGACAGACCTGTTCAACATCCATGATTACGAATGGAGACGCGAAGTGCTGGAAGAGCGGTACAGCACAGTTGAGAACGCCATAGAAGCGATGCCAGCGAACCGGAGATTGGCGGTAGAAGGTTACCCTTATGCAGGCCAGCCGATCTTGCTGACGGAATTCGGCGGAATCTCCTACAAGAAAAGCGATTGGGAGGGCTGGGGGTATTCCGGCGCGGACAATGACGAGGATTTCGAACAGCGCCTCCGTGCCGTCATCCAGCCGTTCCATGGCGCTGGCAGCGTCGTTCAAGGTTATTGTTATACGCAGCTTACGGACGTCGAGCAGGAGATTAACGGTCTGCTGACCTACGATCGCATCCCCAAAATTCCGCTGGAGCTGATCCGCGCGATCAACGAAGGCAAATAAGCTAGGGCGTGTCTGAATACTCCGAGGGGAGAAGATTTTGCCGAATTTTCGTTCCATGCAAGGAACTTTTGTGAAGGCGTACCGGGGGTACGTCAAGCAAAAGTGACGAAGCAGGGGGCGGAAAGGCGGTGAAAGATGCCCTTGAGCGGGTTTTCAGACACGACCTAGTATTGCAGCGGAATATCGGTAAAATATAGCGGGGCAGCCGCAAGTCATAAAATAATGACTTGAGGCTGCCCCGTTTGTTGTTGGCAAGTGCCATTTTCTAAAACCGTAGCGCCCTAACAACTGATCGTCACGACAATGTCCTGGTCGTAATTGCCGAAGCGTTTGCCGAATAGACTTACGCCTCCGGCGTGGACGGCATCCTCGGGTGATTCGATGCGGAACAGGATCTCTTCGCCTGCGCTAAGCGGCAGATCGCCCACGGTGACGTCCGACAGCTTGACTCCGTCCATGTAGGTCCCGTCTTGCGTAACATGAAGCGTCTTGAGCAAGCCGTGCTGAGTGCTGTATTCCCCCCACCAATGCGGCGTGAGCTTGCCTGCAGACTTGCCGAAGTCGCCTGGCGACGTCCAACGGCATACCGGGATGCCGCCAATCGCAAACGTGATATCGGACAGCCAATTCTCATCATAACCCGGCGCCTCCGAGCAGATTTCCAGCGAGATGCGCAAGTTGCTGACGGGCTTGCGGCCGGTCAAATAATTCGGAATGCGGTATTCGACGAAACCGCTGGCGAACCAGAGATGCTGCGCCAGCACATGATCGGGCTCGGCAAAATATCTGGGATCATCGCGCATGCCGATCAGCTTCGTATCCGAAGCCAGACCGCAGGTGGGCTTTACATGGTATGCGGAATATTGACCGATCGGGATGGAGCTTGTGTAATGGTTATAAGGCTGTTCCGTGTTTTCCTCAGGCGCTGGACCTTCCCTGAATAGAAGCGTTGCTTTGTCGAGCTTCAGCTTGCATATTTTCTGGGTGCCGCGTTTGCCCGCGGCTACTTCGGTCTCCAAAATGCCGGCTTCCTCCAACTGGCTGACATGTTTCGTCACGATCGCGGAGGAGATGCCCAGGCGGGCTGCGATTTCCTTCATATTTAATTGCTCTTGCTTAAGCAGTTCTATCATTTGTATGCGGGTTTTTGATGCCAGCGCTTCGAATAATGGCAAATTGCGTTGATTGACTTCCAGATTCATGGCGCACTCCTTCGAGCAGGCGAGCTGCTGCCTGTTAATCGATTTTATACGATTATATAACTGTTTCATTAATGTAACAAGTAATCGGTTAACTTATAGTAGGAAATTTTCTATCGAGGCCTTCGTTGTAGTAATATATGGCAGTCCCCCTCATATCTCGTTTCGTATACGAACCGTATGATGAAGAGGTGATTGCGATGTTGACTAAAAAACATTGTGTGTTCTGTACGGAGCTTGTTGGAATGGAACGCGACGGTGAATACGAACGATATGTCGGATGCATGTGCGCCCCGCAAGGGCATTACAAGGTAAAGAGCGATGCGATTGCCGCGTTACAGTCGTTTCCTTACGAAAAGAAGCGGCGTGTTCTGCCCCTTCTATCGGCATACATTCGGGAGCTGGACGAGCATGGCGAACGGGCATCTCTGACGCTGGAGCAAGCAGAGGCTATTGTGTCATCTCCGGAAGTAGCTACAACAATGGAGCAGAAGGGCCGCCGGCTGCTGAGATACTTATATCGGAATTCGAATTCCGCAGGGGATCCCGTCAATCTGCACCCGCTGGCTCGAGCTTATAATGTCGCTTATGCTTCTAATTTGCAAGAACTGGTCTACTTGATCGAAAAAGCACGCGACTCGGGATGGATTGATCGCGAGGGTGCCGTGCTAAAGCTGACGGAATCCGGCTGGGCTGAAGCGATGGCCGAATCCGGCGCCGGACGCCGCAAGGAGTGCTGCGTACTCGCAGGCAGCGAGCAGATCTATACGCAATGGTCCGCGATCCTTCCGAACGGTCTTGAACAATGCGGGTATGGCGTTCGTATGTTCCATCCGAATAAGATCCGGGAAATCGCCCGCGAAGCGCTGCAAGAAGCTGCCGCCGCAGGATCGGACGGACGAAGCGAAATGGTGGAGCGTCTGACATCATGCAAGCTGATCATTGTCGACGTGACGGAAGCCGATCCGGAAACGTATTTTGCCGCGGGGTTTGCCGCCCGGGCCGGCGTGCCGATTCTTTGGACCATCAAGCGGGAAGCGAGCGGCGATGCGGCCGGGCAGCCATCATGGCTGCGGCCGTTGCCATGGGATATGCCCGAACAATTAATTGAATTGCTGCAAGAGAGAGTCTAAGCAACGGTATATGAGGGTTTTCTCATGATGAATGCTGTTTCATTCTGATCCCCGGCAGGTTAAGGAAGGGTAGGCGCAACAGTCGCACACCTTAAAAATAACTGAAACCGAGAGGAAGATGATTATGAAGAGAGAGTCTAATAATCCCGTTCGCAAAACAACCCGTACCAAGCTGCTGCTGACCGCCACGATGTGCGCGGTGCTGTTGCTGGGGGCTTCGGCCTGCAACAACGGCAACAATGTCAATACAAACTCCAATGGCATTAACGATGATGCCAACAATATGCCGACCGTCACGGATGAAACGGTTGTTCCAACCGCAACGGATGCGCCGGCAGCAGAATAAGCGAGGAATTCCGGCGACTCCGCCGTATGTATAGGATGCCGATTGGCATCCTGAAACCTCCCGCCCATGGTCCTGATTTCGGACTTCCAGGCGGGAGGTTTGTTTTGTAGTGCGCGAACGGCAAAGAACCCGTCTCTACGAACCGCCGGTGTTCCAGCCAACAAGGCTGCCCCTAATCTCCGATTATCGGAGATTAGGGGCAGCCTTGTTGGCGTACGCTTACTTCATTTGCATTAGAACATAGGGAACACATAACGGACGAGGAAGTAAAGAAGTCCAAAGAAGATGAGGAGATAAGCCGCGTATTTAATCAAAGTAGCGAAAACGCGGCTGGAATCCGATCTGTGTTCGACATGTCTTTCTTCAATCTCGATATTTCGATTTGGCGGGTTCATGGCCATCGCCCCTTTCCCTGGTTTGTAATTATTAAGTACCCGCCTGTCCGCTATTCGAATCAAAGAGAAGAAAGGACGTCTTTACAATGTCTGAGTTGTAGTGTACTATTTAACTATAACACCTATACACAGGAGGAGCGGACGCTTAATGGTTGACATGAATAAAAGAAATTCTGCTGCCGAGGCCCGGTCAGATCGCAATGAAACGGTGCTTCAGTTGGATAACGTCTCGAAGATCATCGGAGGGAAAAAGCTGGTCAACGGACTCAGCTTCGAAGTAAAAAGCGGCGAGATCGTCGGTCTGCTTGGGCCTAACGGCGCCGGCAAGACGACGACGATCCGGATGATCGTGGGACTCATCGGGATGTCGGAGGGCGATGTCCGGATTGGCGGGAGCAGCGTAAGCAAGAGCTTTGAAGCGGCAATTAGGCATATTGGCGCCATTATCGAGAATCCGGAATTTTACCCTTATATGACGGGATTAGATAATTTGAAGCAGTTCCAGCGAATGACCGAGGGCGTGTCAGAAGAACGGATCCGCGAAGTAACAGCGCTTGTCGGCTTGCAGGATGCCATGAACAAAAAGGTAAAGGCATATTCGCTTGGCATGCGGCAGCGTCTCGGCATCGCGCAGGCATTGCTTCACAAGCCCAAGGTGCTCATTCTGGACGAACCGACGAACGGGCTTGATCCTGCAGGCATTCGGGAGATGCGCGATTATCTCAAGCTGATTGCAGACAAGGAGAGGATCGGCATTCTCGTATCCAGCCACATGCTCAGCGAGATGGAGCTGATGTGCAGCCGCGTCGTCGTTATTCAAGAGGGTAAGCTTATTGCGGTCCGCTCAATCAATCATAATGGCAGCGAAGAGAAGAGTTCCATGTCCCTCAGCCTGGAAGTAACCGACGTCGAGCTGGCATCCAGGACGCTGGCAGCCTTAAATAAGGCGGAGCTGCTAAGCAAGGATGCTGACAGAGGCATGCTGGCCGTCAAGCTGAAGCACGAGGATATTCCGTCGCTGGTAAAGGCGCTGACGGATGCGGGAGTGGGACTCTACCGGTTGGAAGAAATTAAATCTTCGTTGGAAGATGAATTTATGAAATGGACGGGGGCGAATCGCAGTGCGTAGTTTTAGTAGGTTGGTGCTCAATGAATGGTTAAAGCTTTTTAAGCGAAGCTCGATCTTGGTCCCGTACGTTATTCTTGCGGCGTATGCCGCGATCTTCGGCTATGCGGTATTCAAGATGGGGAGCGAGTTCGGTTCCGGGGCGGAATTTGCCGCGCTGGCGATCGGCATGAGTTCTGCTGGACAGGTGCTTCCTCTGCTTGCTATCATTACGATGGCTGGCATGGTGTCCAAGGAATATCGGATGGGCACCATTAAGCTTCTGCTCATCCGTGCACACAGCCGCAACAAGATATTAGCTTCCAAATATACGGCATCGCTCCTGTTCATCATCTCTCTTATTTTGTTCACGGCTGCTGCCGTTCTCGTAACGGGCACCGTCGTTTACGGATGGGGCGGAGAAGCGGCACACTGGAACGAGATCGGCCGATCGATGCTGTACATGTTTATTTATACGACCGTCTACGTAACGCTTACCTTCATGATTGACATACTGACCAAGTCGAGCGGCGTTACCGTCGGCATTGCCTTGTTCTGCGTCATGATGGGAGGACTGGCGACGCTCCTTTTGTCGAAATACTCTTTTGCTAAATTTATTTTGTTCGCAAACACGGATCTATCGCAATTTAACGAGGGCAACGAGCCCATGATTCCGGGCATGACGCTGCCGTTCTCCGTATCGGTGCTGATCGTGTATGTAGCGCTGTTCCTGCTTGCAAGCTTTGTCACGTTTAGAAAACGCGATGTCTCATAAGTCGGCCTGGAGCGGACTGGCATCGAGAAGGAGCATAGCCCACTGTGACGATTGAATTCGATAATAACATGCCGATTTATATTCAAATCATGACGCATGTAAAAAAGATGGTTATTACCGGCAAGCTCGGTCCCGGCGACAAAATTGATTCCGTGAGAGAGCTGGCCGCCGAGCTGCAGATTAACCCGAATACGATCCAACGTACGTTCCAGGAGCTGGAGCGCGAAGGAATCGTCGAGACGCGCCGCGGCATGGGGCGTTATGTGACTAGCGAGGAGTCGACCATTATGCGTTTAAAGAAAGAGATGGCTGGAGATATGCTGGAAAGGTTCGTGCTCGGCATGAAGGAGCTGGGCTTCGACGACAGCGACATATTGGCGCTGGTAAAGGATACGGTTCATCATCATTCCGAACGGGAAAGGGAGAGCTGATCGTCGATGGAGCCCATTCTTCAGTTAAAAGACGTAGTCAAACGCTACGGCACGAAGCCGGCGCTCTCCGGCGTGTCGTTCGAAGTGGGGCCGGGCAAAATTATCGGTCTGCTCGGAAGCAACGGAAGCGGCAAAACGACGATCATGAAGCTGGCGGCGGGACTTATGCAGCCGACATCGGGAAGCGTCGCCGTTTGCGGACTGCCAACGGGCAACTACTCCAAAGCCTGCACGGCATTTATGCCCGATAAGCCGCTGACGGAGAGCTGGATGAAGGTGCGCGACGCCATTGCGTTCAGCCGCGATCTCTATCCGGACTTCGATGATGCCAAGGCGCGCGACATGCTGTCGTTTATGCAGCTCAACCCGGACGACAAGACAACGTCATTGTCCAAGGGGATGAACGAGAGGCTGCAGCTTACGCTCACTATATCGCGAAATGCGAAGCTGTACCTGCTGGACGAACCGATCGGCGGCGTCGATCCCGTCGCGCGCGATAAAATTTTGGATGCGATCGTTCAGTATTACAACGAAGAGAGCAGTCTGATCATATCCACGCATCTGGTCCGTGATATCGAGCGGATTTTCGACGAGGTCCTGTTTATCAAAGAAGGCAAGGTAGCGCTGCACGAGGCTGTCGACGACTTGCGAATGAAATACGGGAAAGGCGTGGATGAAATGTTCAAAGAGGTGTACGCGCAATGATCAAGCTGCTTAAATATGATTGGAAGCGCAATTCGAACAGTATCTTCGCTGCGACGGTTATTTTTATCCTTGCGCAGACTATATTGACGGTTGTTGGAGAAATCAAGGACTGGGTGCCGCTTACGACCTACATCGTTTCAATCGTCCTCTATGTGTTTGCAGGATTTTTGGCCTTCTTAATGGTGTGTCAAACGTACAACGCCAACTTGAAGGCATACAGCCGGCGATTGCTTCCGTTGCCTTCGCTTTACACGGTCGCTTCGCCGATTCTGTTATTGCTCGCCAGCTTGGCTTTCCTGCTCGTTCTTTTTTTGCTTCATGAATTTGCGTTCGTGACATGGCTCGGATTGGATGAGACGATTTTGTCGCCTATAAGGGAGCAGTTGGAGCTGAAGCTCCTATTGTCGTTGTTGATCGGATTTGTATGGCTGACGGTTTCGGCTACCGTCTTCGTTTTTTTCTGCATCACCTTCGCCAGAACCTTCGAGGGCAAGATCGGCACATGGCTTGGCATTCTCATGTTTATCGGCTTGGCGGCGGTGCTGGGTTGGCTGGATGAGCTTGTGCATTCGAACTCCTCGAGCGGCAATGTGCCGTTCGGAATTACGGGATTCAGCATGGCGGACACGCCAAGCGGCGATGGCTTGACGGTGACCGTAACGGGGATCCAAGGCATCTCGATCATCTCCTTCCTGATCGAGATTGCAACCTGCGTTACGCTGCTCTTTGGCATTCGTTATATGATGAATCGCAAAATCAAGTTGTAACCTCCTTATCCGTCCGGCCAGTGAAGCTTTCCGCTTTGCTGGCCGGACGTTTTTCTTTGCGCTTATCCTCTCCCCATTTGGTCCAAGGTAGTCTATAATAGACAAATAACGACAATCAGTCAGGACAGAATGGAGGTGTAAGCGTTATGTCGGATAAGGAAGAGTTGGTACGATTCGGCGTATCGTTCCCTTCACAGCTGATTGGGCAGTTCGACGCATTTATCGAAGAGCAGGGCTACAAAAACCGATCGGAAGCGATTCGCGATTTGGCGAGGAAGGTTTTGCTGGAGCCTACGCGACTCGGAAGCGATGAGTTCGTGGCCGGAACGATAGTTGTCGTCTACGACCATCAAGTTCGGGAGCTGCCGATCGTCTTAATGGACATCCAACACGATTATCATCATGATATTGTCTCCAATATGCACGTGCATTTAAATCACGATCAATGCCTGGAGGTCATCGTCGTACGCGGCCAAATGGCTGCGCTGAGGGAGCTGCATGAGCGCATTCAGATCCAGAAGGGCGTTTCGTACGCGGAGCTGTCCGTCACATTCGCCGAACCTCAAGGAACAGAACCGCAAACTCATGGCCATGGTCACAATCATGGTCACGGTCATCATCACGGTCATCATCACGGTCATCATCACGGTCATAGACACAGTCACAGTCGTCAGGTAGATGAACGATAAGATCAACATTGACATGAAGCTGTTTCTTTAAGTGACGATTCATACATAGGGCGGAAAGGAGAGAGAATAGAGATGGCGCAGGGCCAAATGGCGGACAAAACAACCGGCGGAGCGCAGGCAGGGAAAGCCTCCTCGTCTTCCGGACTTAAAACATCGGCTTCAAACGCCTTCCCTCAGCGCGGCCAAGAAGCGGACAAGCTCAGATGGATGCAGGCATCCGTCGGCAATCAAGCGACGATGCAGATGATGGCGAGGCGCGGGGCGATTGCTCCGATTCAGAGACAGACCGGGGCGCCCCAGCAACAAGGACAGCCGACAAATACGCCGCCACCGTCCAAGCTCGGATTAATGCGGCTTAAGGTTGGTGAAGCCAAAACGGCAGGTACTTTCGGACAGGCAGAGGCTTTCAAGGAGGAAAGCGGTGCTGTCGACAACGTTGGGGACACGACCGAAATAACAGGTACGGGAGTCGGCGGTCAAACGGATGTATATTCGGACGCTTCTGACGAGTTGAAGAAGGCGATTAAAAAAGGGGAGGAGAACGATCAGGACGTCTCCTCCGAGAAGACAGAAAAAGCGAAGATTGACCGTGAGAATCAGAAGCTCGGCGTTGCTTCCGGCCTGTTGGATGTAGGGTCGGGTTTTATCGGGCTTGTTAACATGAAAAAGGCGATCTCGGAGTCGAAAAGCAAGTCGGAAACGGCAGGCGCCCTTTACGAAGGCTTGGAAAGCGGACAAAAAGCGTTCACGGGCGTCGCTAAAGTCGTGGACAACGCCGCCAAGCTGGAGGGCAACGAAAACGGCGTCGGCTCATCCGAAGCGGTGGCAGGTTACGGCGGCAGCGTGGGAGATGCTTTATCCGCCATCAAGAGTGCGTTTTTTATGGTCAAGGCCGTTTACGAATTGTTCAAGGAAGGTTTCTCGGACGAAGGCGTGACCAAAAAAGAAGTAGTCAAGGGCGGTCTGGAAGCCATTCAGAACGGCTTGGAGGCGGCTCAATCCGCCGTCAAGACCGTCAAGTCGATTTTGGAAATTTTGGAGGCAGGCGTTGGCAAGCTGACAGAAGCGATCCCTGGCATTGGCATTGCCATTAGCGGCATCAAGATCACAATTAAAGTATTCAATATGATGCAATGGCATAGCTCCAAGCAGAAGATGACGACGATCAAGCGCGATTTCAAAAGCAAGTACGCAAACAGCGGCATGGTTAAGGCCAACAAATACACGGTGTTTGGCAAGACGATCCATGAGTCCAAGGGGACCGATAAAACGGCTCTCGAAAATCGCCGCGTAGAATTGATGAAGATTATCGATCCAGCCAATAAAAAATCGACTGAAAAGGAAAAGAAGGACGCGCAGATCGAACTCGACGATATCGAAAACTACGAACTGGCCAAAGAGATGAAAAATATTAACCAGAAGAAGCTGGTTCGCGGAGGCATCGAGGCCGGACTGGAGATGGCGAGCATCGCGGGCGATATTGCGACGCTGAGCGGAGCGGGAGCTGCGGTTGGTATCAGTCTTAAGGCTGCGGCCAGCGGCACGAAGGTGGGCATGAGCTTGTTCCGCCGAGCCAAACAATATGGTCGCGACAAAGCTGCTAAGGGAGGCCCTAACAGCGCATGGTCGTCTGTGTTCAACGCGGATAAATCATCCGACAAAAAACATGATAAACGGGTTAAAGACGCCGACCTGATTCTTAATATGGTGGGTAAGCTCCCAGAAGACGAAACTTCAGCCGATGGACTCAAACAATATCAGCGCGTGCTGACTTTTATCGAAGCGACGGGCTGCAGCACAAAGGCATTGTTCCGAGCAAACGGGAATATCGACAAGCAGCGCGAGCTGTTGATGGAAGCTATGAAACAAAGGGATTAATGGACTTAAATAGGGATGAAGACTGGAGGTTGGCCTAAAATGATATCCGAGATGGAACATGCGAAGCAACTGGCCGAACTTGGCGGCTTGCAAATCGCGTTCGAGAAGGAAGGGTTTCAAACCCGGCTTCTTGAGCGATCCGAGAGTATTCGCTTGCATGTACTTGTGATGATGCTTGGCGAGGATGACCAGGGCAGGGATCGAACGATGAATTTGAATTTCCAGCCCCTGCCAGAGTCTGACATCGAATGGATTCGCTTGCTTCAACTCCACACGATCTTGCCTTTCCGGGTGGCGCCAGCGCAGAGAAGCGCTGTAGAGCGTGTGCTGATTGGGGCTAACGCTATGGTTCCGCTGGGAGGGTTCGGCCTGGACGAAGATGGCGAAGTTTACGCCCGCTATGTTTACACCGTTCCGTCCTCGCAGACCATTTCACCCGACGAGCTGCTAGAAGTGATTTCGATCTTTCATTACATGTTAGTCCTGTTCGAAGAACGAATCGAGCAGGTAGCGGCCGGAGAGCTAACGCCTGAGGAAGCGCTGCGGGTACAGGAATAGGCCAGGCGAGGCTAATAGGCGAAAGGCATAACAACATACAGTAGTCGGCCAAAATATTTGGCCGGCTTTTTCCAAGTTCTAAGGAAATTTATAGTTTCCAACGTTGTAAAAATGTGATGTCAAATTTTCTCACTCGTGTTACAATATAATGAGATCGTAACACGATGCAGGGGAGAGAATGAGAAATGAAGAATGGGATTAAAATGAGATTCAATATTAGGTCTATAGTGATGACGAGCGTGCTTCTGCTCCTTGTCATCTCATTGATAGCGGCCTGCTCGTCTCCGAAGGCGACGGAGAGAGAGTCGCAGCGACGTTCGGACAAGCTGGTCGTGGCGATTGGTTCCGAGCCAGAGGATGGTTTTGATCCGACGCTAGGGTGGGGCCGCTATGGCTCGCCGCTTTTTCAAAGCACGCTGCTCAAGAGAGATGACCAACTTAATGTGACAAACGACTTGGCGGAGAGCTATGAGATCAGCAGCGATGGTCTGATTTGGACGGTCAAGCTTCGCGAAGATGTTCAATTCTCTGATGGTCAGCCGCTCACGCCAGACGACGTCAAATATACGTTCGAAACGACGGCGAACAGCGGATCCGCGATCGATTTGACCAATCTAAAGGCGGTTGAGCTGGATGGGAATAACATTCACTTTAAATTGGGCAAACCTCAATCGACGTTTCTAAACGAATTGACTACGCTCGGCATCGTTCCCAGTCACGCGCACGGCGCTGATTATGCCAGCAATCCTATTGGCTCCGGTCCATTCAAATTCGTGCAATGGGATCGCGGTCAGCAATTGCTGGTGGAGAGCAATCCGAGCTATTACGGCGACAAGCCGTCGTTCCATCATATCACGTTCCTGTTCCTTAACGAGGATGCGGCTTTAGCTGCAGCAAAAGCGGGCACAGTGGATATGGCATATATCCCTTCTTCTTTCAGCAAACAAGAAGTGCCGGGCATGCGTCTGGAGGCGCTGCAAACGGTAGATAATCGCGGCATAACATTCCCTTATGCTGAGCCAGGCGGCAAGACGGAGGAAGGTTATCCCATCGGCAATGCCGTAACTGCCGATCTTGCGATCCGGCAAGCAATTAACATGGCGATGGATCGGGATAAGCTTGTTGAAGGCATTTTGGAGGGCTACGGCACGCCGGCTTTTACATCCGTTGACGGACTCCCATGGTGGAATGAAGATACGGTCATTGCGGATAGCGACATCGAAGGGGCTAAGAAACTGTTGGCCGAAGCGGGTTGGAGCGACAGCAATGGAGACGGCGTACTCGAGAAAAATGGATTAATCGCGGAATTCCCGCTCATCTATCCATCCGGCGACACATTAAGACAATCGCTGGCGCTTGCCGCAGCGGAGATGATGAAGGAGATCGGAATCCGTATGACTGCTGCGGGCAAGAGCTGGGAAGAGATCGAAAGGGAGATGCATGCCAGCGCGGTGTTGTTAGGGTGGGGCAGCCATGATCCTTCGGAGCTGTATGCCCTTTATGCATCCAAGTATTCCGGCGTCGATTATTACAATACCGGCTATTACAGCAACCAACAGGTAGACGGCTATATGGAAAAAGCAATGGCGGCTCGCACGATAGAGGAGGCGATGGCCAATTGGAAGCAATCGCAGTGGGACGGGACGACGGGTTCAAGCGCCAAAGGCGACGCTCCGTGGGCGTGGCTCGTCAATATAAAGCACCTGTATCTGGTAGACGATGCTCTTGACATCGGCTCGCCGCGCATACAGCCGCATCGCCATGGCTGGCCGGTGACCGACAATATCGCAAGCTGGAAGTGGAAGGAGTAGTAGGGTTGGCGGGTTTGCTTAGTTATCTGGAATGTCATCGAGGACGGGGGTTGGCGCGATGTCGGGTCTGCACGAGACGGTAACAGCGCAGGTCAAGGGGCAGTGGCGTGGCTGGATACGATTTGCGGGCGGACGGGTGCTGAGGCTGCTTTTGCTGCTTGCATTCGTATGTTTTGTTACGTTTCTGCTTGCCGATTTGTCGCCGATCGACCCGATCCAGGCATACATCGGAGCCGATATGATGCGCGTAGGGCCGGAGCAGCGCGCCGAGATTGGAGCCTATTGGGGACTTGATCAACCGTTCGCGGAGCGTTTGCTGCGCTGGGCGGGAAACTTGCTGCAAGGCGACATGGGAACCTCGATGATCTATCGTGAGCCGGTCTCGGACGTCATTGCGGATCGGTTTGCAAGCTCTGCCGCTTTGATGGCGACGTCTTGGCTGCTCTCGGGGATTATAGGTTTTGCGCTCGGATCAATCGCGGCGATTCGTCAAGGAGGAATAACTGATCGTTTTATTCAATCGGTCTGCTACACGATAGCTTCAACGCCAGCATTCTGGATAGCGCTGCTTGCGATGACGATTTTCGCCGTCTGGCTGGGATGGTTTCCGGTTGGACTCGGTGTTCCTGCGGGAGTGCTCGCCGGCGATGTGACGCTGCTTGACCGGCTGTATCATATGGCGCTTCCCGCTCTTACGTTATCCGTTGCAGGTATCGCGCCTGTCGCACTGCATACAAGGGCGAAGTTAATTGAGGTGTACGACAGCGATTACGTCCTGTTCGCAAGAGCCAGGGGCGAGCGTGGGTGGAAGCTGTTCCTCAGGCATGGACTTCGTAATGCGGCATTGCCTGCCTTAATGCTCCAATTCGCTTCCTTTAGCGAGTTGTTCGGCGGCGCCGTTCTTGCCGAACAGGTATTCTCGTATCCCGGATTGGGACAAGCGACGGTTGAGGCTGGACTTCGCGGAGATGTTCCGCTGTTATTGGGACTTGTTATATGCAGCTCCTTGTTCGTGTTCACGGGCAATCTCCTTGCAGATTCGATCCACTCGGCAATCGATCCGAAAAGAAGGCTCCATCCGGAGGTGAAATCATGAGCGCAGCGCGAAGCCTGACAAGGGGGCGCGGACGACGCTTGACCGGCAGAACGAGACTCCTGATTTCCGCTGCGACGACAGGACTGCTCTTGGTTGGAATCATACTTTGCTCCTTGTTCATCGGCGAGCAGGGATTAAGCGTCAAGCTGGAGCTTCGCGACTTGCCGCCTTCCTTGCAGCATCTTTTCGGTACGGACTGGCTTGGACGGGACATGTTCTCGCGCACGGTGCAAGGTCTAACCTTAAGCGTCGCAGTTGGCCTTGCCGGAGCTGCCGGGAGTACCGTCATCGCAATGATGATGGGGCTGGCGGCTGCATTTCTGGGCCGCAAGGTTGACCGGGTCGTCACTTGGTTGATCGATGCGACGCTCAGCGTTCCGCATCTGGTCATGCTCATTTTGATTGCCTTTGTTAGCGGTGGCGGGATTCAAGGGATCATGATCGGCATTGTTTTTACTCACTGGCCCAGTCTGGCCCGCGTCATTCGCGCTGAAGCACTAAGTGTGGTAACCGCCGATTATGTAGCGGTAAGCCGAGGCTTCGGAAGAACCCGCTGGTGGATAATGAGACATCATCTGGCGCCGCATCTCCTTCCGCAGCTGTTTATCGGTTTCCTGCTCTTATTTCCTCATGCCGTGTTGCACGAAGCGGCTATTACGTTTCTGGGGCTGGGCTTTTCGCCCCACCAGCCGGCTATTGGCATTATTTTGTCCGAGTCGATGCGATACTTGTCTTCGGGCATGTGGTGGCTTGCTGTATTTCCCGGGCTTGCGCTGCTCGTGACGGTTCGGGCATTCGATATGCTGGGCCATTCGCTGCAGCGTTTGATCGATCCCAAGCATTCTCGGACTTGAGGGAGGCAGAAGTAGATATGAATGTCCTGGATATCGAAGCTTTGTCGGTGTCGTTCCTGAATTATGATCGGGGTACGGAAAGAACGAATACCAAGGTAATTCATGGCTTGAATCTGTCAATTGGCCGCGGCGAGATCGTTGCGGTCGTTGGGGCCAGCGGTTCTGGCAAAAGCCTGTTAGCGCATGCGATTATGGGCATTCTGCCGCGAAACGCGGCGCGCACGGGCGAGATCAGGATGAACGGAAGGCTTCTAGATGAGAAGGAACTGCTTAAGGCGAGAGGGCGCACGTTAGCCTTGCTGCCGCAGTCCGTCGGTTATCTAAACCCGCTGCTCTCCGTCGGTCGGCAATTGCAAGGACCATTTGATAGTAAAAAGAGTATGGAAGCCAGGCAAGGCTTGTTGGCGCGTCTTGGTCTTGGTGAGAAAATAAATCGATTGTTTCCATTCCAGCTATCTGGAGGTATGGCGCGCAAGCTGCTGCTCGCCATGTCGGCTCAGCCGGAGACGGGTTTGATTATAGCCGATGAACCAACACCGGGAATGGGCTCGGAAGACGTGGCGGAGACGTTGCATTATTTCCGCGAGCTGGCGGCAGGGGGGACTGGCATTCTTATGATTACGCATGACCTGGAAGCTGCTGCAGGAACGGCGAACAGAGTGGTTGTGATGAGGGAAGGCGAAGTGGTGGAGATTGCTCAGGCTGGCAGTTTTGCGGGCGATGGCAGCCTCCTGCAGCACCCCTATAGCCGGGAGCTATGGCAGGCATTGCCCGGCAACGGATTTAAGCGGCCTGTTGCCAGGGAGGTTGAAACCATTGGGCAGAGCTAGTTTGCAAGGATCACGATTGGGCTGGCGGTACGGCAGCAACGAATGGTTATTTCGGGAGTATTCGGTCGAGATCACGCCGGGTGAGGTGGTTGGATTAATGGGGCCAAGCGGAACGGGCAAGTCGACACTTGGGAAGCTCCTGGCTGGCTATATGGTGCCAACGGAAGGAAAAGTGCTAGTCGGCGACAGAAGTCTGCCCGGTACCGGTTATTGCCCTGTTCAATTAATTCACCAGCATCCCGAGCTGGCTGTCAATCCGCGTTGGACGATCGGGAAGATGCTTGCGGAAGGCTGGCAGCCGGATACAAGCATGCTGAAGGCCTTTGGTATACAGGAAGCATGGCTGGAACGTTACCCGAACGAATTGTCTGGAGGGCAGCTTCAGCGATGCTGCATGGTGAGAGCGTTGGGGTATCAGACGAAGTTTATTGTCGCAGACGAGATGTCCGCCATGCTGGATGCCGTAACCCAGGCTGAAATCTGGCATGCCTTGCTCACGATCGCAAGCGAGCGATCCATAGGCATATTGGCTATCAGTCATGATGCGGCATTGCTGGATGTAGTTGCAGATCGACTCATTGGTTTAGCAAGCCTAACCTATTCTTAAGTAGAACGCCAAAAAACCAAGCTCCGCATTTGTCATACCCTGCATAGAATGAATATATACGGGTAATGAAGATGCGGAAGGGGTGCAAAGGCATGAGCAGGCGCACGATCAGAATCGTCTCTCTCGTCTTGTATGTCATATTCGTAATCGTACTGACGTTCAGCTCAATTCAACATTGGAAGGGCTGAGCAATTCCCGGACAGAAGTGTCCACGAACAAAGGGCAATTCCACGGTCGCAACGGACGACATCGCGGAATTGCCCTGATTGTTGTGCCATCATACTCTCAAGTGCTTACTTGCGCTTTCGATATTCCTTGGGTACAACGCCCTTCGTTTCGCGGAAGACGCGCGAGAACGTATTGTAGGACCCGTACCCGACCTCCAGCGCAATTTCGGATACGCTCATCTCCGTCGATACGAGCAAGCTGCAGGCATGACGGATGCGAAGATCATGCAGGAAATAAAGAAAGTTTTGTCCGGTTGTTTCTTTTATGACTTCGCTGATTCGGGACAGACTCATATTAAAACGCGCAGCAAGATCGCCAAGAGTAAGATCGTCCTGATAATGCTGATGAATATAATGAATGATCGGCCAGACAGAAGAATGCCTTCCATATGCGCGCCGGTCCAGTTGGATTCTGTCGCCGCTCTGACTATTCTCAGTCAGCGATCTGCGATGACGATCGAAACGGATAAGCAGCTCCTTAAGCCGAATTTGAAGCATGGTCTGCCTCCAAGGTTCGTTGCTCTTATATTCGCCGTACATTCCCTCAATAAGCGATCCGATTCTTTCGCGATCCTCACCCTCCAACTGAGCAAACGGCGGTGCGCCAACAGCGTCGATTAATCCTAGAAGTCTTTCCTGGGGGGAGGATTCCATAAGCAAATCCATGCTAAACATACAATTGTACAGGACAAGCCTGCTCCCCGGGTCCGTATAGATCTGATGCACTTGGTACGGAAGGACGAAGGTGAAGGTGCCTGGTTTCATGGGATGCAGCACCTCGTTGATGGATTCGGATCCGGATCCGTCCACTACATAAGAAAATTCCAGAAAGTCATGACGATGAGCGCGGAATCCCGAATGAAGCGTATTCAAGCTAATATGCAGAGGGCTGGAAGTATTCATATTTGGATAGTTTTTGAGATAATCCGGGAAGTAAGTCATGTCGGAATCGCAGCCTCCGAAGAAATGAGATATTTATCGAAATTCAGGGACGAAATTACCCTCTTGCTATCTTATCATAAAAGTCGTAGTGTTCGGTAAGCGTTTGCTGCTGGAATTACTGGAACGATGTGACGATCAGGAGGAATTATAGAGATGGCAAACGGTAAAATCAGAATCGGCATTATTGGTGCAGGCAACATTGGCGGCGTGCATGCCAGAGAATTCTCGGCTTTAACAGAGCAATGCGAAATTACAGCGATTACGGATGCTTATTTGCCGCTGGCGCAGGAGAAGGCTTCCGTGTATGGAATTCCTAATGTGGTAGAATCTCCGGAAGCCTTGATCGGTCTCAGCGATGTCGATGCTGTTATCGTCGGCGTGCCGAACCAGCATCACGCGCCGCTTGCCATTCGGGCTATCGAAGCCGGCAAACACGTTTTGCTCGAGAAGCCGATGGCGATCAACAGCGAGGAAGCCCGCCGCATTTATGATGCTAGCCGCAAGTCCAATGTTATCGTAATGATGGCCCATCAAATGCGTTTCGAAGCTGTGCCTATGCAGATCAAGGAGCAGGTGGAGCGCGGCGAGCTGGGACGTATTTACACGGCGAAGACGGGGTGGTTCAGACGCAAGGGTATTCCGGGCTGGGGCACCTGGTTTACTCGCATGGACCAATCCGGCGGTGGTCCGCTAATCGATATCGGCGTGCATATGCTGGACCTCGCCCTTTATCTGATGGGCAATCCGAAGCCAGTGTCTGTGTACGGCGCAACCTACGCAGAGTTTGGTCCCAACCGCAAAGGAATCGGTACATGGGGAAAACCGAATTGGGATGGCATCTATGATGTGGAGGACCTTGCAACCGCGCTGATCAAAATGGAAGACGGCAGCACCTTGTCGCTTGAAGTCAGCTGGGCCGTTCATATGGATACGGACAATACGCCGTTTATCCATCTTATGGGCTCCGAAGGCGGCGCCAGCTACAAAGGCAGCTCCGGCAAGCTGCTGACGGAGAAGTTCGATCGTCCGATCGAAACGCCTCTTAGCAAGCCGGAGTCCGATGAAGGCGAGCGTACGCGCCTCAGCCGCCACTTCCTGGAGTGTATCCGCGAGGGCAAACAGCCGATTACATCTGCGTTGTCCGGCTACACCAACAATCTGATTCTTGATGCGATCTACGAATCGTCCAGAACGGGCAATGAAGTGAAATTGAATTGGGATTAGGAAATTATACGAATCCGGAGGAATGGACATGTTGAGAGGATTAACCGGCGCCGGACTTGGCGCTTTGGACAATCAGCGACAACTGATTGAACTGGCGGGACGTTACGGCTTCCAGGCAGTCGATACCGATGCTTTATCGCTTGTCAAAGAATATGGCGTCGATGGCGCTCGTGCGCTTCTCGCCGACAATGGCGTAGTTATTAGCTCCATTGGCTTGCCGGTGGATTGGCGCGGTTCGGAAGAATCCTTCCTAAAGGACCTGGAAGGACTGGCCGCGGTTGCAGCCGCTGCCAAGGCGCTTGGCTGTACGCGTTGCTGCACATACATCCTGCCGTCCACTGACGAAAAGGCAGCTCCGTTCATGGCTGCGGCGACACGCAGACTGCGACTTTGCGCGCAAGTGTTAGGCGCCTTTGGCATTTCGCTGGGCTTGGAATTTGTCGGTCCGCATCATTTGCGCACCCGTTGGGCGAATCCGTTCATCTGGACGCTCCAGGAGACGCTGGATTGGATCGACGCGATTGGCGAGCCGAACGTGGGCCTGTTATTCGACGCCTACCATTGGTATACGAACGGTTTGACGGTCGCCGACATCAAAGCTCTCCGCCCGGAGCAGATCGTTCATGTTCACATCAATGACGCGAAGGATGTGCCAGTAGAGGAAGTGCTGGACAACGACCGCGTCTACCCTGGCGAAGGCGTCATCGACCTTACTGGTTTCTTGCAAGGTTTGCAGACAATCGGTTACACAGGAACTGTCTCGCAAGAAATACTGTCCGTCCAGCCGCCAACAGGCACGCCGGAAGAGCTCGCAGCTCGCTCCCAAGCTGCCTTCAATAAGGTTTTCACCGCTGCAGGCTTGTAGATTCACCTATACACCACAACAGACTAGCAAAACAGATTAACTGGCTTATGATTCAGCCTTTAGGCTCCTGCCGTTCAATACGGGGGAGCCTTTTTGTATTTGTCGACAACATCAGTGAGTGATCATGCGCTTGAGTCCAAGAAAGCAAAATCAAAGAAAGCAAAATCAAAGAAAGCAACTCAAAGCAGGGACTATTGATTACTATCCCTTAAGCTCAGTGAACAACTTCAAGACTTACAACGTTAGGCAATCATTGCCTTATGCTCATTCCCGCATGTATGAAGGCAGGATAAGCCCAACACATTGCTCAATATCCCCAACATTCAGTTAATAACGAGCGAAGTTTAGGGAGTTCGTGTTGTGTTAAGTAAATTAGAAATTTATCGATTTGAATATCCCCAACATTCAGTTAATGGCGAGCGAAGCTTAGGGGGATTTGTGTTTTGATTATTAATAGGAAGTATCGATGTGAATATCACCAACGTTCAGTTAATAGCGAGCGAAGTTTAGGGGGATATTTCGTGTAGTGATTTAGTAAATGGGAATATCAAGGCGAATACCCCAACATTCAGTTGATTACGAGCGGAGTTTGGGGGGATATTCGTGTTGTGTTGAGTAATTGGAACTATCGACGCGAATTCTAGTATGGGAATTAATGTAATTCGATGGATTAACTTGAGCGTTCATGGAAACACCTGAAATCATCAAAGACTGTCCCTCGCATCAATATCCCTTTGGATCAGTTTAGCTATTTATTCGAGCTTTATAAAAGTGATGCACCTGTGCAAATATAGGAAAGCGATTATCTCCATACATTCTCGCCATTTTTCGGGATGAAGCACACCGGGCCCCCAAAGGATGATGATGGCCGTTGCTGCTTTTTATTCATGGTTTTTGCGAAAATGAGTCTTTAACTTCCGAAAGCGTGGGATGCGAAAATATAATTTGGAATTATTGGAAGCTAGTGTATGATCCGGTCATGGATGAGTTGGAAAAGCCATTGACGCTGATCCGTTCCTGAGCGGCGGGGATGGCGATGAATAACTCATGTCGCTAGAGTAATTTTTATTCGCTGCTGTGGTAGTAACAATCCTCGAAACCACACATGCCCGTAGTAGTTCGATAATAATTTTCTTTGGTGGATTGTAAATCGGATACAGAAGTGGTAAAATAAAAACAGAACATACGTTCTATTTTGTGAGGTGATTAATCTTGATAGACAAGGAAATTATCGATAGTTTTGCAGAACAATTTCCCGATGAGGCGGATTGTATTGCGCTTGTTGAGAAACTGCGATGGCCAGGGGGCTATCGTTGTCCTTCTTGCGATCATAATGAGGCATACCGGATACAGACTCGGAAGTTGCCGCTTTTTGAATGCCGACAATGCGGTCATCAGACGTCTCTAACGGCGGGAACGTTCATGCATGGAAGCAAAACTCCGATTAGCAAATGGCTACTTACCATATATTTAGTCGCAACACAAGCTAGTGGCATCAATGCAGTAAAACTTTCCGAAATTCTAGGTGTGACTTATAAAACCGCTTGGTTGATGCTTCATTTAATTAGACGTACTATAACCATGACGGATGGCCAGGAGCCATTGTCTGGACATGTCGAGGCTAAACATGAATTGTTTTAAGCTGATTTTTGGTTGGTTGAATCCCGTATGTCAAAGGAGAAATCGATGATTATTTCTCGCGAGGTCGGGAAGCAACAATCCCCCCGTTACAAGATTAAATTGATTACGGAATCGAAAACAGCCAGAGAGCCTTTAACGGAAAAGCAGGCTATGGAGTTTGCTGCGCAGCAATGCGATGGCGGTCTTCGGTCGTTTGCAATAAATCCAAGACATCAATTTAGCCGATACAAGACGGTGTTCGAGGATGAACGAAACGTTAATCGAACCAAGCTTATAATCTTACATTCCTCTCCAGCGATGTTCGAACAGCGGCAGCAACTCTGTTCTTTGGCGCCTTCCGAATCGCTTTCGGAAGTTGCGATGAGTGCTCGCGAATGGATGAGCCGAACCTTCAACGGAATAAGTGCGAAATATGCACAGCTTTATTTCGATGAGTTCTGTTTCAGATTAAGTCATGCAGACTGCGTGGAGGAAATTGTTTTCGAAAAGTTAGTATCCTTGTCATTTGGCATTAACATGTGTCGGATGCGGAAATCCTCATCTTACTTGCTATCCAATTTTTCATCTATTGGCAATAAATCAATGCAAATGGCTCAACAATCAGCTTAAAGTTTGCGCGAAGCGTTTCTGAACAGTCGGGATATTGATCAAAGGTGCTTCGAGGTATTGGTAATTTAACCAAAGTCCGGTTCGGCGGGATAATTTGTGGCGGTTGATCAAATAATGAACGGGAAGGAAGGATTGGGATCGGTGTCAGGTGTCGGCGGACATGACGGCTGCTGGCGATCGATCTTGAAGGAGGAGAGAGCATTGGCGTCCAAGGGGTCCATTTCTCAGGCAAGTTCCGGGTCAGGCAAAGGGGCGGCTGCTAATCGTTATCAGAAAATGTCGATGTCACCAAAAGAGTATCAAACGTTTGCCAAAGGGAAAGAACCGCCGCGTTCCGTGTTCGGCAATTGTGTGAAGGCGTTTCTGATTGGCGGGGCGATTTGTTGCTTTGGTCAAGTCATTATGGAGCTGTTCATGCATTTGATGAACATGACGCCCGAGCAAGCGAGCAATCCGACTGTAGCGGTACTCATTCTGCTCTCCGTCATTCTGACGAGTCTAGGCGTGTACGATAAGCTTGCTCAGTTCGCAGGCGCAGGCTCGGCGGTACCGGTGACGGGGTTCGCAAATTCGATGTGCTCCGCCGCGCTGGAGCATCGGAGCGAAGGGCTCGTACTCGGCGTAGGCGGAAATATGTTCAAGCTGGCGGGAGCCGTAATCGTCTATGGCACTGTTGCAGCATTTTTTGTAGGCATCGCTCACCTTATTCTTGGCACCGGGGGGCAATAGGATGCTCAAAGGCAAACAAACCTGGTGGTTCGAGAATAAGCCTGTGATCATCGGAGCGGCTACGGTGGTTGGCCCGGACGAGGGAGACGGACCGCTGGCAGCAGACTTCGATCTGGTCCATCCTGAGTTGGATATGCAGCAGAAAAGCTGGGAGAAGGCGGAGCGCTTGCTGCTGGAGCAAGCATCCGAATTCGCGATTCAGAAGGCCGGCTTGCAGCGCAGTGACGTGCAGTTCTATATCGGCGGGGATCTAATGAACCAGATCATCAGTAACAGCTTTGCGGCAAGATCGATTGGAGCGCCGTATATTGGCGTATTCGGCGCCTGCTCGACATCGATGGAGACGCTGGCCCTCGCGTCTCAGCTTGTCAACAGCGGTTCCGCGACCCAAGTGCTAGCCGGCACGTGCAGTCATAACTGTACAGCGGAGAAGCAATTCCGCTACCCGACGGAATACGGCTCGCAGAAGCCGCCGACGGCGCAATATACGGTCACCGGCGCTGGTGCAGCGCTCGTTGCAGCCGCGGGCAACGGTCCCGTCGTTGAGTGCGCGACAATCGGCAAGGTTGTTGATCTTGGCATAACCGATCCGTTTAATATGGGCGCGGCAATGGCCCCGGCGGCGGTGGATACGATCCAGACGCATTTTGAGGATACGGGTCGTTCGCCAGGGGATTACGATTTGATCGTAACCGGAGATTTGGCCGGGGTAGGCCATCCCATCGCCAAGGAACTGCTGATGCAGGACGGTGTTCCCATGGACCATACGGTATTCGGAGATTGCGGTCTAATGGTATACGATGTCCAAAAACAGAAGGTGCAAGCGGGAGGGAGCGGCTGCGGCTGCTCGGCTGTAGTGACTTACGGTCATCTGTTGAAACGTATTGCCAAGGGGGAGCTTAAACGTATACTCGTCGTTGCGACGGGAGCGCTGCTGTCTCCGCTTTCCTTCCAGCAGGGCGAGAGCATTCCCGGAATCGCCCATGCGGTAGCGATCGCTGCTGCCGGAAAGGAGGCGCAGGCATGATATTTCTCTGGGCTTTTCTGGTCGGGGGGGCCATATGCGTGCTCGGACAGTTAATGTTCGATGTGCTTAAACTGACTCCCGCCCATACGATGGCGACTTTGGTCGTTATCGGCGCCATCGTGGACGGCTTTGATTTGTACGAGCCGTTGGTCAAATTCGCCGGTGCCGGCGCGTCGGTGCCCATTACGAGCTTCGGTAACGCGCTCGTGCACGGGGCGTTGACCGAGCTGCATAATCAGGGCTGGATCGGCGTCATTTCCGGCATATTCAAGGTTACAAGCGCAGGCATTTCGGCTGCGATCATATTTTCGTTCCTCGCGGCGCTCGTCATTCGGCCGAAGGGATGAATTCACCATGGAGAATCCTGTAGGATTCTCCAATTTTTTTTGGATGACTGCGATTTGTGCGGGTTGAGCTAGTACTGTAAAATAGTATTATTGGCGCACATTTTATACCCACATTAGTGCGAGTTATAAAATTTTGGTTAATATAACTTTATTTTCCGGGAGGTCATTTCATCGTGGATATTCGTACCGACGACATGCAATTATGCTCATCGATTCTGGCTAATCTCAACTCTTGCATCCTGGGAAAAAAAGAAGAAATTGAAAGATTGCTAGTCGCCGTGCTGGCAGGCGGCCACGTGTTGCTGGAGGACGTGCCCGGCACCGGCAAAACTCAACTGGTGAAGGCGCTGGCCAAATCAATCGGCGGCCAATTCCGCCGCATTCAGTGCAATCCCGACCTTTTGCCTACCGATATTACGGGCGTTTCTATCTATCATCCCAAGCAGGAGACGTTTATGTTCCGTCCCGGCCCAGTGATGACCAACATATTGCTGGCCGATGAAATCAATCGAGCCACCACGAAGACACAATCCGCGCTTCTGGAGGCGATGGAGGAGGGGCATGTCACTGTAGACGGCGATACGTACGAGCTGCCGCAGCCTTTTGTTCTGCTCGCGACACAAAATCCCATAGAGTTCGAAGGGACGTACACGCTTCCGGAAGCGCAACTGGATCGATTTATGATGAAGCTGTCGCTGGGATACCCGAGCGAAGAAGACGAGCAAGGCATGATTGCCGGCAATCGCGCGATTCAGCCTTCGAGCATGATCCAATCGGTGCTTCAAGCAAGCGACGTTGCGCATATTCAGCAGCAAGTGCTGCAGGTGCATGTGGATGATGCCGTCGGCAAATATTTGGTCGGCCTTATTCGCGGCACGCGCGAGCATCCGCAAGTGGTGCTCGGGGCGAGCCCTCGCGCGACGATCGCGCTGGCTAGGGCCGCCAAGGCGGCTGCTTATCTTAACGGACGCAAATATGTAACCCCGGACGATATAAAAGCGCTTGCGCCATACGTGCTGTCGCATCGCCTGCTGCTGCGCACGGAGGCTCGCATGAACGGACTAAAGGCGGAGAACGTCGTTGATCAAGTGCTTCAGTCGACCAAAGTGCCTGTCCGGCTTGAGAGATAACGTATGAACGAGAAGAAGAAGCAGCGCTTCCGCAAGTCGTTCATCGCGGCCGTCTACGTCAGCAGCTTGTTCTACTTCTTGTTCCAGGGGGGCAAGACGTCCCTTATGCTCTTCATTATTCTCAATTTGCTGCTGTTGTATTTGCTGCTGGGACGCTACAGCGGCATTGCCAAGGTAAAGGGCAGCAGAATGCATGTTCTCCAAGGCTCGGGCTCGCAGCCGGATACATTAACAGCGGGGAGCTCGCTCGACGTGAACGTTGAGGTTCGTATTCCGGGTTACTATCCGCTTCCTTATGTCATTGTTCGCGACGGATTTGTCCGGCACGACGGAAGGGTATTTCAATTCGAGACGTCGTTTGTGCCGAATTGGAAGCGGACGGGCTCCATCGGCTACCGAACGCCTCCGCTTCCCAGGGGAGAATATCGCTTCGCGGAGACGGAATGTCTCGCTTACGACGTATTCGGCCTATTCGAGCATTCCGGCAGCTTTGCGACGGAATCGGCCTTCAGCGTGCTCCCGCAGACTGTTCCGCTTCGCCAATGGAGCGGATTTCAACGGGGAATTCGCGGACCGTATTCCCACGCGGCCGCGTCTCGTTCGGCGAAGGAGACCACGCAAATTAACGGCGTTCGCGAGTATCACTACGGCGATCGTTTGTCACGCGTGCATTGGAACGCCACGGCCAAAACGGGGGAATGGAAGTCCAAAGCGTTTGAACGAGAATCGCTTCCCCGAACGCTGCTTATTCTAGACCGGCATGCGGATTCCTATGGGGACTCTCAAGACCGCTTTGAGCTGGCCGTCTCCGTAACGGCATCGTTCATCGAGCACGGCCTAAAGGATGATACGGCGATGGGTCTTCTCTCCGCGGGCTCGAAAGTCACGATGCTTCCCCCGCGCTCCGGCGTGGAGCAGCGGAGCCTGGCCATGAAGCATTTGACCAGCGTGAGCCCGGATGCACCCTATCGGATCTATGATTCCCTCACGCGTTCGGAATATATGATTGAGCCCGGCTGCTTCGTACTGCTTGTTACGGCCGATATCGGCAGCGGCATGATACGAAGCATGGAATGGCTGTCCCGCAAAGGCGTGACGCCTTGTCTCATTCATATTGGCGATCCGGACGACAAGCTGAGCGGCAATATCGCCTGGAAAGGGCTTATTCGCAGCAGAGGTTGGCAGTTGTACGAAGTAAAGCATCTTCAGGATCTGCCTTCCGCCTTGGAAGGGAGCGTGACCGCATGAAGAAGGTATTATCCTGGGTCGGCGCTTATATGGCTGCCGGCTGGTATGAACGATTCGTTTCCTTATTCGTAGGTGTCATTCTGATGGCTTGCGTTGCGGTATTCGACGGATACTGGTGGCCCGAAAGCTACACGATCGCATATGCGACGCTTGTAGCGGCTATTATAGTGGACGCGCTTCTGCCGCAGAAGCTCAGATGGGTTCGCTGGACTTTCCAATTGATTGCCGCCATCTGGGTGACTTACCGCTTCGCGCGCAAGGAATGGTATATTGCTGCGCCGGCGGACAGCAGCGAATGGGGCTGGTGGATGGAGCAGCAGCTTGCTCAGCTCCATCCGTTTATATGGATTAGCTTGGCGTTGCTTGGCTTGCATATGCTGTTCGCGGCCTGGGCTACTACGCGGACGCGCTTGTTCGGCATCGTTGGCGCCGCTCTGCTGGTCTTGACTATAGCAGATTCCTTTACGCCAATCTGGTTGTGGGACGATGTGGCAATCGTCGTATTTACGGGCCTCTTATGGCTGGTCGTCCATCATCTGAGGAAGCTCCAATTGACGCATCCCGATAGCTGGAGGACGTTGTTCGAATATCCTGTCGGCCTAATAACGCCGACTTTTATCGTACTCGCGCTGCTAGTCTTGATCGGCGTGAATGTGCCGTCCACTGCACCTTTGCTGCAGGATCCTTACACCCTCTGGAAAAATGCCAGGGGCGAGCAGGTCCGCGTGTTCCTGGGAGACAAGGCCGTGCCGGCGAACAATACGCCTCAAAGTACAGCGAATGCCAGCTCCGGCTACAGCCGGGAAGATGGCTCGCTCGGCGGCGGCTTCGACTATGACTACTCGCCGATGATGACCGTTTCCACCTCCCAGCGGAGCTATTGGCGCGGGGAGTCCAAAGCCATCTACACGGGCACCGGATGGGTAGATGCGGACAATCGGACGATCGATACTACCGCAAGGGTGAACCAGGAGCAAGCTCTGCTAGCCGCAGAGGACCGTTCGCTTGCGGAGACGGTGGAAGTGAGCCAGATAATCTCGATGATCAGGGAAGATACTTATCCCGTTCTGTTCGGAGCGGCTCCCGTATCCAGCGTGAATTGGATCAACGAGGAAAGCGGGAACTTCTCTCCTAATCTCATGAGATGGAAGCCATATGAGTGGGAGCTGAGATGGGGCGATCCCGATTCGTATCCCAAGTCTTATTCGCTTACGTCAACCATTACGCTGCTGGATGAAGAAGGGCTTAAGGAAGCGGATGCGGCCTTCTCCGAGCAAAATCTGCAGCAGGTTTATACGAGCCTGCCGGCATCGTTGCCGCAACGGGTTCGAGACCTTGCGGTACAAATATCCGCAGGCGGCGCAAACGACTACGAGAAAGCTCGTCTGATCGAGGATTATTTGCGCAGCAACTTTGTCTATAATAACAAACCTGACTTGTCCAAGTTATCCGGAACAAGCGAAGACTTCGTCGATCAGTTTCTTTTTGAACTGATGGAAGGGTATTGCGACTACTTCTCTTCGGCGATGGCTGTGCTTGCCCGGAGTCTCGACATGCCGGCTCGTTGGGTAAAAGGATTTGCGCCGGGCGTGTTGCCTGCCGATCTTTACGGTCCGGGAGAAATGCTGGACGGCGAAGACTTCAACCCATCAGGCGCGGGGATGTACACCGTTCGCAACTCGGATGCCCACTCTTGGGTAGAGATTTATTTTGAGGGATATGGCTGGATCTCGTTTGAGGCTACAGCGGGCTTCTCTTTCCCATATATGGTAGCGGAAGGCGAAGAAACGCCACTGCCTACAGTAGCGCCTTCTGTTGATGAGCCGGTTGTCAATGCCGAGCCGCCAACAGAATCGAAGGGGGCTGCTGTATGGATGATCGTTGTAGTATCCGCTCTTGTTGCCGGAGCTGTTCTGTGGCTCGTGCTGCGTCGCCGCGATATTCCGGTCTTGTGGAACAAGCTGGTAGGCCGGGACTACTCGTCGAACGAACTGATTGTCGTCGAGACGAACAGGCTACTGCGCCAGTGTCATAAGCGAGGCATGCGCCGCGAGGAACATGAGACGCTGCGGGAAGCGATTCTCAGATGGTCGAAACAGCAGAAGAGGCTTACGGATGACTTCCGTTATGTGCTTGACAGCTTCGAGCATGCCAAGTACGGTCAAGCTGCCGTCTCACGCGAAGAGGCCGAGCGGTTTGCAGGCAAAATCCGTTATTTGATCGGTGAATTGAAATAACCTTGAAATTATTCCTACTATAATAATATATACCGCTTGCCGGTACGCCGGCGGCGGCTTTTTTTTGCAACAAATTCGGATTGTATGGTATAGTTTCGTAAGATAGCAGGCAGAAAGAGAGAGGGATCACAGAATGTTCGAAAGGCTTCTTCCGAATATGAGGGTGGGTTCGGTATACGAGATCGATCTAGATGTTCTCGCCGCCCAAGGGGTCCGGGGAATCATCACGGATCTGGACAATACGCTGGTCGGCGCCAAGGAACCGCTGGCAACCCCTGAACTGGTACTTTGGCTGGACAAGGTGCGGGATGCGGGGTTCAGTGTCGTTATCGTGTCCAATAATAATGAAACAAGAGTTGGCAGCTTCGCGGCTCCGCTCCAAATTCCGTTCGTTCACGCAGCTCGAAAGCCGACCCAAGGGGCATTTCGCAAAGCTCTTGCGATGCTGGGACTTAAAGCGAATGAAACCGTCATGATCGGCGATCAAATGATGACGGATGTTCTTGGCGGCAATCGAATGGGATTATATACGATTCTGGTCGCGCCGATTTCCCCGGCGGATGAGGGCTTTATGACGCTGTTCAACCGCCGGATCGAACGAATTGCATTGGCCAGACTGCGCAAGCGCGGATTGTGGTACGAGGAGGAAACGAAGTGAAAGACCAGCAACTAAGAGAACAGACGCCTTCCTGCGCGGGATGCGGCGTAACGCTGCAAACGGAAAACGCCGAGAAGCCGGGATTCCTGCCGGAGGCCTCGCTGCAGCGCGATCCCGTCATCTGTCAACGATGTTTCCGCATCAAACATTATAACGAGGCGTCTTCGGTTGCTCTTGATCAGGACGACTTCTTGCGGCTGCTCGGCAGCATCGGGACGACGAACAGCCTTGTTGTTCACATCGTCGATTTATACGATTTCGAGGGCAGTCTGATCTCGGGCCTGCAACGGTTCGTCGGCAATAACTCGGTGCTGCTCGTCGTCAACAAGATTGACTTGCTGCCGAAGGGGATGAACGTGAACCGTATTCGCAATTGGGTGCAGCGTGCAGCCAAGGCGCAAGGCCTTCGCACGGTGGACGTCATTATGTGCAGCGCGAAGCGGAACATGGGCTTCGAACATGTCATCGAAGCGCTTGAGCAGCATCGAGGCGACCGCGACATCTATGTGGTCGGAGCGACAAACGTCGGCAAATCGACGCTGATTAACCGTCTCATCCGCGATTACAGCAATATGGAGCGGGAATTGACTACTTCCCGTTACCCAGGCACGACGCTGGATGCGGTATACATACCGCTGGATGACGGCAAGTCGATTATCGATACGCCGGGAATTGTCTACTCCAGCCGAATGACGGAGGTCGTGCCGCGCAGCTTTCTGGGCTCGCTGCTGCCGGACAAGCCGATCAAACCGCTGGTGTACCAGCTGAACGAGCAGCAGACGCTGTTTATCGGCAGTCTTGCCAGATTCGACTTTGTCGAGGGCGAACGCCAGTCGTTCACGCTTTATATCTCGAACGCGCTGCATGTGCATCGCACGAAGCTGGAGCGGGCGGACGAGCTGTACGAGGAGCACAAGGGCGAGTTGCTGGGCGCTCCTTCGCGTGATGAGTTGGCTTCGATTCCGGAGTGGACGCGGCATTCCTTGCGCGTGAAGCCAGGCGAGAAGCAGGATGTTTTTATCGCGGGCCTGGGCTGGATTCAGGTCAATGGCCATCGCGGGGCGTTGATTGACGTTTATGCGCCGAAAGGCGTCAAGGTTCTTCTTCGCGATTCGATGATTTGATCCGTCCTGAGTGGACTTTTGTACTAGCGGTTAGAAAGTAGGGGAGCGGTTGTGACTGAGCACATTAAACGGGGGACCATAGACAGCCATACGGTATTGTATGGCGTCATCGGCGATCCCATCCGGCATTCCAAGTCGCCGATTATGCTAAATCGGGCATTTCGCGAAAGCGGCATTAACGGCGTATATACGGCGTTCCATATTACCTCGGAGTCGCTGCCGGCATTCATAGCCGGCGTGCGGGCGATGGGGATTCGCGGCGTTAACGTGACGATTCCGCACAAGCTGCAAGTGATGGAGCTGATCGACGAGATCGATCCGGGAGCTCGGGCGATTGGTGCCGTTAATACGATCGTCAATGATAACGGCAAGCTGATCGGTTACAATACCGACGGCATCGGCTATGTAAGATCTTTGAAGGAAGAAGCGGAGCCGAACCTTGCCGGCAAGCGGATCGTCGTAATCGGCGCAGGCGGCGCCTCGCGGGGCATCGTGTACGCGTTGCTTCAAGAAAAGCCGGAGTCCGTCGCGATCGCCAACCGGACGGTAGAGCGCGCGGAAGAACTCGCGGAATCGCTTGGCGGCGCTTCGGCGGGTGTTCACGCCATCTCCAATGATGAGCTGCAGCGCTGGTGCGGCGATGCGGATATCGTCATTAACACGACTTCGGTCGGCATGTATCCGAACGTAGGTCAATCGCCGATCGAAGCGGGGTGGATGAAGCCCGGCGCGGTCGCAAGCGATCTCATCTATAATCCGCTTCGGACGGAGTTCCTGCTGCAAGCGGAAGCGGGCGGCTGCAGGACGCATGGCGGGCTCGGCATGTTCATCTATCAAGGAGCATACGCGTTCGAATATTGGACGGGCAAGGTTGCGCCTGTTGCGGCTATGCGCGATACGGTGCTGGAGGCGCTCCAAGCAGGGCAATAAGATAATAAGCAATCTAGGTTTTTGGCGTGGCAAGCGCTGGCGCTGCCGCGTATTCGTATACGAAAGAAGGAACGGTATTCTATGTTAACAGGCAAACAAAAAAGACATCTGCGCTCTTTGGCGCATCATCTTCAGCCGATCTTTCAGGTCGGCAAGGGAGGCACGAACGATCATCTTGTCCGCCATATTTCCGAAGCGATCGAGACACGCGAGCTGATCAAAGTGTCCGTCCTTAACAATTGTATGGACGATCCTCGCGAGATCGGGGCGGAAGTAGCCGCGGCAGCCGGCGCCGAGCTGGTGCAGGTTATCGGCAAGACGATCGTGCTCTACAAGGAATCCAAGGATCACAAAAATATCGAACTGCCTTAGTGGTAGTTCAATTAATAGTAAATTACTACAACGGTACAGGGGGTGATCGGCGTGATCAAAGTTGGCATAATGGGCGGCACTTTCGATCCCATCCATATTGGTCATCTCATCGCAGCCGAGTCGGCGATGGCAGAGTGCGGGCTGGATGAAGTGTGGTTTATTCCTACTTCATCTCCGCCGCTCAAATCGGGCGCGCCAGGCGCATCCGAGAATGACCGCTACGAGATGGTAGCCGCGGCCATCGCTACCCAGGATCGGTTCCGCGTGCTGGATATCGAGCTGCGCCGGGGAGGCACCAGCTATTCCATCGACACGGTGCGATCGCTCAGGGAGCAACATCCCGATCACTCCTTTGCTTATATTATCGGATCCGACCGCATCAACGACTTGGCTAAGTGGCATAGAATCGAAGAGCTTGCCGAGCTCGTGACGTTTATCGGCCTCTCCCGGCCGGAGACGACGGCAACGCCGGAGCTGCTGCCGGAGGAGCTTCGCTGCCGCATAACTTTTGCGGAAATGCCGGCGATCGGCATATCGTCGACCGTGATTCGCGAACGGCTGGCGGCAGGGAAGTCGATCCGTTATCGAGTGCCGGACGCGGTATACGCAATGATTAGGAGGCATGGTTGGTATGGATCGACAAGAGATGATCGATAGAGTGCGCGCGGAGATGCCGGAGAAGCGGTGGCTGCATACGGAGGGCGTTATGGCGACAGCCATCGTGTTGGCGGAGCGGTACGGCGAGGATCCTCAGCGGGCCGAACTGGCGGCGATCCTGCATGATGTGGCCAAGTTCTGGCCCGTCGACCGTCAAGCGGCCGTCATACGCGATAACGCTCTGTCATCCGACGTACTGGACTATGACAAGGAATTGTGGCATGCTTTGGCTGGCGCATGGGTTGCGCGGCGGGAATACGGCGTAACGGATCCGGAGGTATTGGATGCGATCAACTATCATACGTCCGGCCGCCGAGGTATGACGAAGCTGGAGAAGGTGGTCTGGCTTGCCGATTACATCGAGCCGGGAAGAAATTTTCCCGGCGTGGACGATATCCGCGCGCTCGCCGAGCAAAGTCTTGATCGGGCCGTTCTTGCGGGGCTGGACGGCACGATCGGCGTATTGATCGCCAGAGGCAAGCGGATCTATCCGCTAACGGTGGAGGCGCGTAATGGATTGATCGAGGAATTGTCGGGCAAATCATAATAGAGGAAGTTCAAAAAGTCCGCTTCCCATCACGAAGTAGGGCCAATCAAACAAAACGATGACGCGTTTGCTAGGCGAACGCCAAAGGAGGCTCGTGAATGACCGTACATTCCGATGAATTGATGAAAATCGCGGTAGATGCCGCAGACGATAAAAAAGCCGTGGACGTCATTGCGCTTAATCTTAAGGAAGTGTCGCTGGTGGCGGATTATTTCGTTATCTGCAGCGGCAATTCCGATACGCAGGTGCAGGCGATCGCGACGGAGATTCGCAAGCAAGCCGAGAAAAGCGGGGCAAGGGTACGCGGTCTCGAAGGCATGGATACGGCAAGATGGGTGCTGATCGATCTCGGCGATGTGATCGTCCACGTCTTCCATCGCGAAGAACGCGAATATTACAGCCTGGAGCGGCTGTGGTCGGACGCGAAGGTCGTGGAATTCGCATGACGCTGACCGCTGGCACGAGACAGACCCTGCGCGTCGCAAGAGAAGTATCGCCTTACGGCTTCTTTCTGAGCGACGGCGAGTCGGAGGTGCTGCTGCACTATACGGAGCTGATCGGCTCCAAGCCGCATATCGAAGATTCCGTCGACGTGTTCATCTATTACGATTCCGAGGATCGCATCGCCGCGACAATGAAGCAGTCGCTGCTTCATCTTGGAGAGCTGGCGCGGCTTCGGGTGGTGGACGTGCATCCCCGGCTGGGCTGCTTCCTGGAGATGGGTCTTAGCCGTCACCTGCTGCTGCCGCTCTCGGAGCTGCCGGAGAGCATCCCGTATCGTCCGCTTCCCGGCGATGAAGTATACGTCACGATGCGCCATGACAAGATCGGCAGGCTTGTCGCCAAGACGGCCTTCGAGGAAGAGTTGTCTCCGCTCGTTTTCTCTGCTCCCGCTACGTGGAAAAATAGCTGGGTGGAGGGCTGGGTGACGAAATCGCTTCAGATGGGCTCTTTTGTCATCGTGGACGGCGGAGTCGTCGGCTTCGGCGTGTACGGGCTTATTCCGAGCCCGGATCGAACGAGGGCGCTTCGTCTCGGCGAACGCGTACGAGCCCGCGTCACCTTTATTCGGGAGGATGGCAGAGTCAATTTGTCGATGACGGAGCGCAAGGAAGTTGGCCGCGTCGAGGATGCTGACCGTATTTTAACGTTCCTTAAGGAACGCCCTGGCGGGGCTATGCCGTACTCCGACGAGACCGAAGCGGAGCTCATTAAGAAACGTTTCGGGATTAGCAAGTCCGCCTTCAAGCGGGCGCTTGGCAAGCTGATGCGGGAAGGTATCGTGACGCAAAAGGGGAGCTGGACTCATCTGGCTACCGAGCAGGAGGAGTCCGGTGCAGCCGGCGGTGCAACTCGCGAAGAAGGGACTGAAGGCAAGTGATCATGGGGCAATCCTACGGACAATTCGCGCTCGTTTATGATCAACTGATGGAGGATATGCCCTACGTAGATTGGCTCGGGTTCGCCCGCGAGAGCTGGTCGCGTTACGGCATGCCCTCCTCTGTTGTGGATTTGGGCTGCGGAACGGGGAGCTTGTCCATCCCGCTTGCGCGTTCGGGCTTCCATGTCTACGGCATCGATCTGTCTTCGGACATGTTATCCGTCGCCAGGAGCAAGTGGGACGAAACGCCCGAGCAGGCTGTACGGCCTCGCGCGGGCACGATTCGTTGGCTGCAGCAGGATATGCGGGACTGGGGGATCGGAGAGCCCGTAGACTCCGTCTTGTCGTTCTGCGATTGTCTTAATTACTTGACGGAGGAAGCCGATATCGAAGCTGCATTTCGAGCGACTTACCGGGCGCTTAAGGACGGAGGATCCTTTCTGTTCGACATGCACCCTCCGTCCCAACTGATCCGATACGCAGCGGAGCAGCCGTTTGTCCTTGACGAGCGGGATATCGCCTACATATGGACATGCGACTTCGAAGAGCAGCGCTGCCAGATCGAGCATAACTTGACGATCTTCGCGCGCGAGAAGGACGCCCGGTTCTACCGCTTCGAGGAAACCCACCATCAGCGGGCTTATGACCCCCAGTGGGTCGTTGCGGCTCTGCGCCGCGCGGGGTTCCGTACGGTGGATGAATACGCGGATTTTGAGTTTAAGCCGCGCAACGCCGGCTCGGAGCGTCTATTTTTTGCCGCGATCAAGTAATCGCAAAGTTTCGCTCAGAATCAACAACGAGCCTCTATCAGCGCTTTTTTAGGCGCGGGCAGGGGCTTTGTTGCTGTTCGCGAACCTCAACTTGCGACGATAGTTCGAACGTCCTGTTTTTTGGATGCTATTCATATCTGGTGTCGAAATGTCGATATTGGTAAGCATGTGCCAAAATGCAGAGCGAGGTTCCCGCGTGGTCGATTATTCCCTCAATGCATCCATAAGTCGACTGTTCATCGGCGACCCCGATGCCGGCTTGCGGGATGCGGAACGGCGTAATTTCCGCAGCTCCTCTTCCAGCCTGGATGCCTTGGATTCCAGTTCTTTTATATAGGCAAACACGTCCGTTGCGTCCATGCCGGACGCTCTCTGCATGTCCTTAAGCGCCGACAACACCTCTTCGGATGTCAGTTTTCTCATAATTTCAACCCCCATTATACCTATAAAATGTCACTATCCCATCATAGTCTTATCTGTTAAAATAGTCGAGCATGTCAAAAAAAATAGATTAATAAGATCTCCATAATTTTCATTGACTATACCTATATCTTGATGTAAAATCAGAAACATCAACTACATATTGATGGTTTAAGGGCTTATGAGATCTACCAATGGTATATCGCAACGAGGCGCAGCTGCCCGCTGTAAAGGGGTAGAAGCGCTTTTTCATTGCTAAAAATCAGTAGGGGAGCTGGCATGCGATGTTAGTCGTCTATGACTCGAAGACAGGAAACGTGAAGCGGTTCATCAACAAGCTGAATATGCGATCGGTGCAGATCGACGAAGATACGGAGATCAACGAACCGTTCGTGCTCGTCACTTATACGACGGGATTCGGTCAGGTGCCGGAGAAGGTAAACACGTTCCTGCGGAACAATCATGGACTGCTTCGCGGCGTATCGGCAAGCGGCAATCGGAATTGGGGGAGCGGCTTCGCCAAGAGCGCGGATACGATCTCCACGCTGTACGATGTGCCGGTCATACTGAAGTTTGAGTTGTCGGGAACGAATCGGGATATGCAATATTTTGTCGAAAGGGTGCGTGCCATTGAAGCTATTTGACGAACTAAGCACAGATACGAAAGCGATGGGAGCGACGGCGACCCTAGCCGAAGCCAAGGCCGAAGTGAAAAGCGATACGAAGCAAACGGACATGAAACATATCGAATTGAACAATCAGTTGATGCAACGCGGAGCTGACGGGTTCTACCAGTTAGAGAAAGACAAGGAAGCGGTCGAAGCATTTATGGCCGAAGTGGAGCAGAAGAGCATGAAGTTCGGCTCGCTGCGCGAGAAGCTGGACTACCTCATAACGAACGACTATTACGATGATGTATTCGTTAAATATACATTCGAGCAAGTGGAGGCCGTCTTCAACTTAACGGCAAATAGCGGTTTCCAATTCCAGTCGTACATGGCAGCTTCGAAGTTCTACAAGGATTACGCGATGAAGACAAACAACAAGGCGCATTACCTGGAGCAATATCCGGACCGCGTCGCGATTGTAGCCTTGCATTTGGGCGAAGGAGATGCCGACCGCGCGCTTCGCATCGCGGAAGCGATGATCGAGCAGCGCCTGCAGCCGGCGACGCCGACGTTCCTGAACGCGGGCAAGAGCCGCCGCGGCGAGATGGTATCCTGCTTCCTGCTGGAGATGGACGATTCTCTCAACTCTATCAACTACGTGCTGGGCACTTGCATGCAGTTGTCCAAGATTGGCGGGGGCGTGGCGGTCAATCTCTCCAAGCTTCGCGGACGCGGCGAGCCGATCAAAGGCGTGGAAGGCGCGGCCAAAGGCATCATGCCGGTGCTCAAGCTGATGGAGGACGCATTCTCCTACGCGGACCAGATGGGCCAGCGCAAAGGCTCCGGCGCGGGTTATTATAATATTTTCGGCTGGGACATTATTGAGTTCCTGGATTGCAAAAAAATTAATGCAGACGAAAAATCGCGTATCAAGACGCTGTCGATCGGACTCATTATCCCGAACAAATTTTACGAGCTGGCTGCCCAGAACAAGCCGCTGGTCGTATTCGGTCCCCATTCCGTGCATAAGGCTTACGGCCAGCATCTGGATGACATGGACATGGACGAGATGTACGATGAGCTTCTCGCCAACGACAAAGTAACGAAAAAAACCGTGATGAACGCTCGCGACATGCTGACAAAGATTGCGTCCATTCAGCTGGAATCCGGTTATCCATACATCATGAACAAGTCCAACGCCAACCGCGTACATGCGCTTAAAGATATCGGCAGCGTGAAGATGTCCAACCTGTGTACGGAAATCTTCCAGCTGCAAGAGACATCGGAAATCAACGATTACGGCGTGGAGGACTTCATCCGCCGCGACATCAGCTGCAACCTGGCTTCCCTTAACATCGTGAACGTCATGGAACGCGGCAAAATCAAAGATTCCGTTCATGTCGGCATTGAAGCTCTTACGACGGTCAGCGACCTGTCGAAGATCGACAACGCGCCGGGCGTGCGCAAGGCAAACGACGAGCTGCATTCCGTCGGTCTCGGCGCGATGAACCTGAACGGTTACCTAGCGAAGAACAAAATCGCTTACGAAAGCGACGAAGCGAAGGAATTCGCGAACGCGTTCTTTATGATGATGAACTTCTACTCCCTGGAAAAAAGCATGGAGATCGCGAAGGAACGCGGCGTCACGTTTAAGGACTTCGACCGTTCCGAGTACGCGAAAGGCACTTACTTCACTCGTTACATGGAGACGGACTACCGTCCGCAATCCGACCGCGTGAAGGAATTGTTCCAGGGCATGGAGATTCCGTCCCCGCAAGATTGGGCGGAGCTCAAGGAGAAGGTGCAGCGTCACGGCTTGTACCATGCATACCGTCTGGCGATTGCGCCAACGCAAAGCATCTCCTATATCCAAAATGCGACATCGAGCGTTATGCCGATCGTCGAGCATATCGAGACTCGAACATATGCGAACTCGACAACGTATTATCCGATGCCGTACCTGTCGCAGGATAACTTCTTCTATTACAAGTCGGCTTATAACATCAACCAATTCAAGCTGATCGACCTGATCGCGGAGATCGGCCAACATATCGACCAAGGCATCTCCACCGTTCTTCACGTTAACAGCAACGTGACGACCCGCGAGCTGGCGCGCTTCTACGTCTACGCCGCTCAAAAGGGCCTGAAGTCGCTGTACTATACAAGAACGAAGCGCCTGTCTGTCGAAGAATGCACAAGCTGCGCCGTTTAAAGCGCAGCTTCACCCTGCGGGTGGATCGAACCCGCGACTATGTAGCCAAGAAGGAGCATGCCTACTTATGAAAGCCGTTAACTGGAACCGCCCGGACGATGATTTTACACTGACCTTCTGGCAGCAGAACGTCATGCAATTCTGGACGGACGAAGAAATTCCGTTATCTGACGATAAGATGGATTGGATGGCGATGACCGACGAAGAGCGTACGCTCTACAAGAACGTGCTGGGCGGCCTGACGCTGCTCGATACGATTCAAGGCGGCGTCGGCATGCCTAAGATACTTGAACATGTGGACGGTCTGCAGCGCAAGGCGGTATTGTCCTTCATGTCGATGATGGAACAAATCCATGCCAAGTCGTACAGCAGCATCTTCACGACGCTGGCATCCGGCGAAGAGATCGATGCGATCTTCCGTTGGGTGGAGGAGAACCCTCAACTGCAAAAGAAAGCGAATATGATCGCTACCTGGTATTCCAACATAACGACCCCGCAAGAGCTGTACAAGGCAATGGCTGCTTCCGTATTCCTGGAGAGCTACCTGTTCTATAGCGGCTTCTTCTACCCGCTTTATCTGGCGGGACAAGGCAAGATGACGAGCAGCGGCGAGATTATCGACCTGATCCTTCGGGACGAAAGCATCCACGGCTTGTACGTCGGCGTACTGGCTCAGGAGCTGTTCGCGACGTTCACGCCAGAGGAGCAGGCTACGCTGCAAGCGCAAGTTCTTGCGCTGCTGCACGAGCTGTACGAGAACGAGGTTATCTATACGGACGACCTGTACGGTCCGGTTGGATTGGAGGACGAAGTAAAAACCTACGTTCGTTACAACGCGAACAAAGCGCTTATGAATCTTGGCATGGAGCCGTATTTCCCGGAAGAGCCGGTCAACCCGATCGTCTTTAACGGCATCAGCACACATACGAAGCAGCATGACTTCTTCTCGAAGAAGGGCAACGGCTATGTGCGGACGATTCACGTCGAACCGCTGAATGACGACGATTTTGTATTCAATTTCTAACTACATTCATATACTCATTCATGTCATCGCTCTCGAATAAGCCTTGCGGCTATGCGAGGGCGATTGTTGCTAAAAAGGCTTGCGAGCCACCTCAAAAAGTTCGAGTGAACTACCTCTAGAAAGGAGCTTGGAGAATGAAGTCTATTGCCGTTCTACAATTGGCACAGCGGTTCAAGCTGGAGGTGCTTGCAGGCGCCGAACGATTGGACCGCAGGATCGCGAAGTCCCGCGCTTATCGGCCGGGCCTTGAGTTCACAGGGTATTTCGACTTTTTCCCGCAGGCGCATGTTCAGGTGCTGGGGAGGAAGGAGATTACGTACCTGCATAGCCGGACGGAGGAGGAACGAAACCACCATATCGGCAATATCGTCAAATATCATCCGCCCTGTTTCGTCGTGACGGCAGGCCAGGAAGGACTCAAGTATTTGACCAAATATTGCGAGCAAGAAGGCATTCCGCTTTTACGGACGAAGGATGCGACGGCGTCCTTCCTGGGCATGCTCGAAGCGTACCTCGTCAAGGAGCTGGCGCAGGAAATCGCGGTGCACGGCGTCTGCCTGAACGTATCGGGCATCGGCATTTTGCTGCGGGGCAAGTCGGGCGTGGGCAAAAGCGAAACGGCCCATACGCTGATCCGGCGCGGCCATCGCCTTGTCGCCGACGACATCGTCGTGCTCAAGAAGCTGAGCCCGCAGACGCTGCTCGGCAGCCATAACGAGAAGTCCAAGGAGTTTCTCGCGCTTCGCAGCGTCGGGCTCGTCAATGTCGTCCGGCTGTACGGACGCAAGGCGTTCCAGGACGAGACTCGGATCGCGCTGGACATCGAGCTTACCAAGTGGCGCGACAACGAGCTCAACAACGATCTGGAGCTGGAGCCCAAATTCGTGGATTACATGGGCGTCAGCGTGCCGCACTTCGAGATTCAGCTTCAGCCCGGCCGGGATGTGGCAGGACTCATCGAAGCCGCGGCGAACAACTGGTATTTGAAGCAACAGGGCTACAGCGCGATGGAGGACTTCATGCAGCGGCTGCAGCAGCAGGACGATTAAGGCGTCTAAATAGGATAGTCCGACTATCCATCGGTCTTGAGACATGTTACACTAAGGGAGTCAGCCCATTTTCCATCTGTCACAAGTTCACCCGAGTCAAAGGCGTTTCATCCGCCTGGCTGGTCAAGTTTTGCTCGACAAAACGTGAAGGAGGAAACAACGTGGAAAATTGCTCAATCGTCACAAAGCCTGCCCTCAATGTGGTGGGCATCAGTTACAGCGGCCCGTATTCGTCCTTCCCGGATGATGCCATCAGGCTGCAGACGGAGATTCTGTCGCGCAAGCACGAATTAAACGAAGCCATCAAGGGGACTGTCATCTATTGCCCTTATTATGGTAACGAAGCATTCGCGACGTATTGGGCTTGTTATGAGGTGCAGCATCTGGAGGAAGTGCCTCCCGGCATGGTGCAATGGACGATTCCGCCCAGGCGGTATGCCATGGTAGCCAGCTCCAATAAGCGGGTCGGAGAAGGTTACGAGCAGCTGAATACTTGGATGGCCGAGCAGAAGCTGGAGAAAGAAGAACGCGCCGTATCGCTGGAGCTGTTCTATATCGACGAGCAGCATTGGGAAGAGGAGCCGGTCGAGCTGCTAATTCCGCTGCGGGATGAAGATCATTAAATGATTATAAAGAGCTTGCAGAAGCAGGTTCTTTTTTTTCTGCGATTATAGTTGGTTGGAGAAGGAGTTGCGACAAAGTGAGCAGGCCGATCTATGTAGTAGACGCATTTGCCCGGACTCGATACGGGGGCAATCCAGCCGCGGTATGTATTGTAGATGACGTCATAACGGAATCCGAGATGGCCGCGATTGCAGCGGAGATGAATTTGTCCGAAACGGCGTTCGTGCAGCAGCAGGATGGCGGAGTATACAGTCTGAGATGGTTTACGCCGCAGGCGGAAGTGGAGCTGTGCGGCCATGCGACCCTTGCCGCCGCGCATGTGCTGTGGGAGAGCGGACGGTTGGAGGCGGCAAGGGAGGCGGCGTTCGACACGCTAAGCGGGAGATTAACCGCCATACGCAATGGAGAAGATGGCACAATTGCCATGGACTTCCCCGCCGAGCCGCCGCTGCCGGTGCAAGCGCCGCAGGAGCTGCTGGAAGGTCTCGGACTTATTCCCCGTTATGTCGGGCGCAACCGGATGGATTATATTGTGGAGATCGACGGAGAGGGGACCGTACGGACGCTGAGACCGGACTTTGGCATGCTGAAGCGGCTGGATGCTCGAGGGGTCGTGGTAACCAGTCGCGCAGACTCCTCGGCAGAAGCAGAAGGTGTGCGTTACGACTTCGTTTCGCGGGCTTTCTACCCAATACTCGGCGTCGACGAGGATCCTGTGACGGGCTCTGCCCATTGCGCTCTTGCGCCGTATTGGGCCAAGCGGCTGCGCCGGACGGAGCTTGCCGGCTATCAAGCTTCGGCGCGCGGCGGACTGGTTGGCATGTCGCTGAAGGAGGATCGCGTGCTGCTCTCCGGCCATGCCGTCACCGTGCTGAGAGGTGCGATTGAGAGTTGAAAGATAGCAGCGGCAAAAAGAGAAACCTCCGATTCCGCGAACAGAGCGGTGAACCAGAGGTTTTTTTAGGTCGTCGCATACAATAATTGGCCCGCAAAGGCGCTTGCGTTTAACGTTACGGGACCTGGCGCCATACGTGCGTTATCCCAAGTTCTTCGCAGAGGCGGGAAGCGACTTGAAGCTGGAGACGCGGTTTTTTCCGTTCATCTTGGAATAATACATCGCCTCGTCCGCCTGCTTGACCATCTCCTGCACGGAACCGCTCTCCTTGGATGTGCTGAAGCCGACGCTGACGGTAACGATCGTCTCGCTCTCGATGCGCTTGCGAATGCTCTCCGCAACGACATCCGGCTTCACGCGTTCCGTGCTGATGCAAGCCAGCAGCTCTTCGCCGCCGTATCGCCCGGCGGAGCCGATGCTGATGGCCTCCTCCTTAATAATCTCGGCTACCCGCTTAAGCACGATGTCCGCCTTGAGATGGCCCTGCGTATCGTTAAGGCGCTTGAAGTTGTCGATATCGCAGAAGATGATCGCCATGGACTTGCTGCCCTTGAGCAATGCATCCGCCTTGCTGCTGAAATGGCGGCGATTGTACAAGCCCGTAAGTCCGTCGACAATGGACGACTGGTAGGTTGACATCAGCCGTTCGATGACCCACTCGAACAGCAGCATGAACATTAAGCTGAAGTACACAATGGGGAGCAGGAGGCCCAGCAGAAGCAACCAAGGCTGCCCGCCGTGGAAGACGTAGGCGTCGGCCATGCGTGCCAGCTCTCCGATGAAGTATACAATCAACCCTGTATAATATTTTGGACTGAGGTCCGCCACTCGCGTTGCCAGCAATATAATAAGAGTAACGACGATCATGTAGACGTCCAGCAACGGGAACGATACGATCAGCCCCTCTCTGGATGCGCCCGAGCCGGAAGGAGCGACCGCGTATTGGGCTGCGGCGAGCGCGACGGTCGCGCCCGCCATGATCAGGAAGGGCAAGCTTCGCAGTTGGGCGGTGCGATAAGTATATAATTTCATGAATACAAAGTTTATAATGATAAAAGAAACGATCCCCAGCAAGCTGGATGCCAAATAAATCCAAGGCGACAGCGACTGTCTGGAGAAAGCGAGACCAATCAGGACGGCCTGCTTCGCCATCATTAACGAAATAGCGGCAATCAGCCATCTGTAGGTTACTTTGTTGCGATAGCTTGCATATAGTTTGAGTGACATAAACAGCATCAGAATGAGGACGACGATGACGGACGTGGAAGAGAAGAGTACGCCGTTCGGTCCCGTGAGCCATTGCATCATTGTCATAGGTTAAACCACCGTTATGTAGGAATGTCTGGAGGAAGCCAGCGACTTTAGGTCGTGTCTGAAAACCCGCTCAGGGGCATCTTTCACCGCCTTTCCGCCCCCTGCTTCGTCACTTTTGCTTGACGTAGCCTTAGGTAACGCCTTCACAAAAGTTCCTTGCATGAAACGAAAATTCGGCAAAATCTGCTCCCCTCGGAGTATTCAGACACGCCCTAGACTTTTTGAGCAAGAACTTTACAGAAACATATGTTCTAATATATCATATTCCAGTAGTTTCGTAACCATGAATCTGGCACTATTTTCGAAGCGGAGTTACGCTTTAGACTTTTTATCGGGAGTTGGCTCATGAATATTTTGCAGGCATTGTTTTTCCCGCCGGAGCAGCCGGGTGGCGTATCGTCGATGGTGCCTTATATACAGGAACGGTTCATCAAGATGGGATGGGGGATGGAGCTGTTCTCGCTCCCCAAACGCGTTAGAAACAAAGGACAGGAGGAAGTGAGCTTCGAAACCTTTGAGCATCGCGACTTCGAAGATAATCCTCTGGTCGCCAAATATATACAGACATACAAGGATTACGTGTGGTGGACCAAGTTGAGATTGCAAAAGTCTTACGATATTATTCATGCCCATCATCCGATCGCGGCGCTTGTCATGAAGCAGCTCTATCCCGACACGCCGCTTATTATGACGATCCACTCCAGCTATGAGCGCGAGCTGATGCTCAACGGCAGGATCCGGGAAGGCGGGACGGAGCACCGCTTCCTGACATCGATTTATCGGGAGCTGGAGGCGAAGGCGGATCTACTGACAACCGTGTCGGCGTCATTTCGCTCGTATATCGCGCCTTACGTGGATCGGCCGGAGGCCATCAAGGTCATTCCCAACGGCTACGACGAGAAGCGGTTCAAGCCGATCGCGCATGATAATGCCGTTACGCAGTTGATTACCGTCTGCCGGCTCGTTCCGGCCAAGGGACTGGACATTCTGCTCCGGGCTTGCGCCGAATTGAAGGAGCGCGGCTGTCCGTTCGTGCTGCACATCATCGGAGACGGCCCTATGCGCAAGGAGCTCGAGGCGCTCGCGCAGGAGCTTAATTTGTACGACGACATTATCTTCTACGGCTATATGCTGCATCCCGAGGAATTTATGCCGTTCTTCGACGTGTTTGTCCTGCCTTCGCGCGCGGAGGCGTTCGGCTCCGTATTCGCGGAGGCGGCGCTGTGCTGGCTGGCGTTGGTGGGCACGAATGTGGGCGGCATCGGAGAGCAGATCGAGGATGGCGTTAACGGACTGCTCGTAGAGCCGGAAAATCATCTGGCGCTGGCTGAGGCTTTGGAGAAAGTCGTATCGGATCCCATCTACCGTCATAACCTGGCGAGAGCGGGTTGGAACAAGGCGAAGAAGGAGTATTCGCTGCAAAGGGTCATCACGCAGTTCAAAAAGGTCTATCTCGGCCTGAAGCCGGAGGGATCGGCAACGTAAGAAGGCGGCCTTCCATAGAGGAAGGCTCGTCTAACTCGGGAAGAAGGGAGCTGAAGCGAAAGTGGGTGTGCCTTTCCGATTTATTCATGCAGCGGATTTGCATCTCGACAGTCCGTTTCGCGGACTCGTCAAGGCGCCGGACGCCGTTCGGACGGCGCTCTCTGCCGCCACGTTCGCGGCGCTGAGACGATTAACGGATGCGGCGATCGAGCATGAAGTCGACTTCGTTGTCGTGGCCGGCGATCTGTTCGACGAGGCGGACCGCTCCCTGAGAGCCCAGTTCGCGCTGATGAAGGAGTGGGAGCGTCTCGCCGGGCATGGCATTGCCGTGTACGCCATTCATGGCAATCACGATCATCTGGGCGGCCGGCGGGCTAAGCTAAAATTGCCGGATGGCGTACATATTTTCGGAGCCAATCGGGTACAATCCGCGCCTGCTTATACGAGAAGCGGCGAGTTGGCTGCCAACGTCTACGGCGTATCCTACGGGGAGCGAGCTGTGACCGAAAACCTGGCCTTGCGTTATGCTGCGGATGCCGATGCCCCCTATCATATCGCATTGTTGCATGGCAATGTGGGAGGAGACCCTTCTCACGACAGTTATGCGCCATGTTCCTTGGAGCAATTGACCGGCGGCGGCTTTCACTATTGGGCGCTTGGCCATATCCATAAGCGCGAAGTGCTGCATCAGTATCCCCATGTCGTCTACTCCGGCAATTCGCAAGGCCGCAATCCGCGAGAAACCGGGGCCAAAGGCTGTTATCTCGTCGATGTGTCCGCCGCTGGAGCGACCGATCTGACCTTCCTGCCTCTGGATGCCGTCAGATGGCAGGAGATGATCGTGCCCATCGAAGGCGCGGCGACCGAGCAGGAGCTGCTGAGCAGACTTCAGACGGCGGCAGGCAGTGCCTCTGAAGAGGGCGAAGGGCGGCCCGTTATGTTAAGGCTTAAGCTTGCGGGGAGCGGTCCGCTGCATGCGCGTCTTAAGGATGGGACGTTGACAGCGGCTCTGCTGGAGCAGCTTCAGGAGGAGCTCTGGCGAGAGGGATCTGCATGGGTGTACGTCCACAGCCTGGAAGCTTCGACCTTCGCGCAGATGGACTGGGCCGCGCTTGCCATGGATGATGGCTTTACAGGCGAGCTGTATCGGCTTGGAGAGAGGCTGCGCGAGAATTCCGAGGCTTGGAGAATGTTCGCAAGGGCTGCGATCGCGGACATCGACAGCCATCCCAAGTTGGGCAAGCTGGGCCGGCGGAGCTGGGACGAGCTGCCAATGGATTGGCTGGAGGAGGCGCGCCTGCTTGCCATCGAAGCCATCGCGGAGGAAGGGGAAAAGGAATGAGGCTGATCGAAGCGCGCATTGACGGATACGGCGAGTTGAATGATCGGAGCATCGGACTGGATGCTCCGGTCATTGTCGTCTACGGGCCAAACGAAGCGGGCAAAAGCACGTTGTTCGGCTACCTGCGAACGATGTTGTATGGTTTCCCGAGACGATCTTCCCCCGGAGAACGACATGAGCCTGCTGGAGGCGGCAGACATGGAGGGAGGCTTGTTTTCGCCGATGCGCAAGGACGCGAATTTCTTTTGGAGCGTTACGCGGCAATTGCAGGCGGAAAGCCCAAGGTAAAGCAGTGGCAGCGAGACAACGGCGAAAAATGGCTTAATGATACGGAATTCGGAACGGAGCGGGTACTGGAGCAGGCCGCATGGGAGGGGCAGTTTCTCGGCGGCGTGCAGGAGCGGCTCTATCGGCAGCTCTTCGCGATTACATTGTCGGAGCTGATGGAAGTCGGTACATTGTCCGGCGGCGAGCTAGGCCGTTATCTCTATCAGGCAGGCTGGGAAGAGGGGCGCGCCGTTGCGGCAGCCGAGAAACGTATACAAGCCGAGATGGACGAGCTGTTCAAGCCAAAGGGGACAAATCAGAGATTGATCGGCTATGCGCGAACGATCGAATCTCTCGATGCGGAGCTCCGGGGTCTGGAGGACGGCATCGATCGATTTAATGAGCTTACTCGAGAAGGAGAGACGACAGAGCGGGAGCTGGCGGCACTGGAGGGAGCGGTACCGGCTGCAGAAGAGAGTGTTCGGCTGCTGCGCAAGGCCGTGAAAGCGAGGCCGATCTGGCTGCGCGGCATTCTGCTGCGCGCCGAGATGGAACGGCTCTCGGGTGCCGGACATCTGGATGCGGATGCTTCTTCAGTATGGGATGATTTGAAGGGTAGACGAGAGGTACTGAAGGAGGAGGCCGTGCGACTTCGCAAGGAGCTGGAACAGGCAGAGGGCAGAAGGCGGTCGCTCACGTATGACGATACGCTGCTCGCGCGGGGCGACGAGCTCGAAGCGATGCTGCAAGGGGCGGAGCGAATCCGCGGCCTGTCTATGCAAGTTTCGGAATGGCGGGTCGAGCTGGAGTCGCTGGACGAAGTTATCGCCAAGCTGGTTACAGCTATATCGCCCGAATGGACGGAACGTCAGCTTCGTGAATTAATGGTAACGGTAGCAGATAAGGACGATGTCAGGGAAGTGCGAGAGCGGATGCTGGTCATGCAGCGCAAGGAAGAGAAGCTGGGAGCCGAATGCGAAGGTCTGCAAGCCAGGCATCTCGAAGCGCAAGCGCTGCTTGAGGAGACTGCAACCGCGCTTCGGCTGGAGCGGCTGCCCGAGAGCGCAGCAGGAGGCGATGGCATATACTCGCTGCTGGAGCTGACTCCGTCCGGCCTGGCTCAAGCCTGGTCATCGGTTGATGAAGCGCTTCGCGCATGGGAGCTGGAGCGGGCTCGTCAGCAATCCGCAAGCCCGTCCGCCGACGCCGTGACGAAGGAGGAGTACATCGCTTCCGGCGGGGCCAGGACAAGCTGGCTGCCGTGGGGCATAAGCGGGCTTGGCGCTGCCGCCTTGCTCGCAGCAGGATCGCTGACCGGCCTGCTGGGCGATCTATCCGACGGTGCTTTAGCCGCAGCGCTTCTGATTGGCGGAGCATCCGCCGCACTTTTGGTCGCAGGCCGACTGTCCGCGGATAGAGGTGCAAACAGGGCAAAAACGAGAGGGAAATCCGATCGAGACAGCCGTTTGGCTGGACGCTCCGGCAAAAGCGGCAACAACAGGGGCTGGAGCGCTGCAACAGGCGGCATCCCTGACGCTGCGGAGACGGCTAGTGCAGCCGAGGAGCGGTTAGAGAGGGCCCTTGGGCTGCTCGTGAAGGATCCGTCAGCGGTTTTGAGCGCGTTAATTGACCGCTCCGCGGGAAGAACGCAGCCAGAAGCGAGATCAGCGCTGCAAGCTAAAGTCGGGGCAACCGGCGATCATCTGGCTCGCAAGGAGAGATTAGCCTCCCGTATGGACGAGCATGAGGCGAGACTGAGCCGGATTCGCGCCATGCTGGACGAGCGCGAAGCTGCTTTGGCTATAGCGGTGGCCGAGACAAGCCAAGCAGCGGCGGAATGGCGGAGCTGGCTGGCCGCTCGAGCTTTGCCCGAGAGCCTGTCGCCGACAGCCGCGCTGGAGACGTTCGAGCTTGCTGAAGGCGCAATGGATCGTCTGCGCCAGTACGACCGGCTGTCCGCAAAAATAACGGCAGCCGGCCGCGAGCGGTCGGATTACGTCCGGCATGCGGTTGCCCTCTGCGAAGGATACGCCGAATGGCAGCGCCAATCTGCGCAGGATCCCGTGCTCGCGTTGACGCTGCTGCAAGGAGAGTATCGCAGACAAGCTGCCTCCCGTTCGGAGGAGTTGTCGCTTGCTTCTCAAGAAGCCGAGATGACCGAACAATTGTCGCATGCGGAATCCGCTCTTTCGATGATGAGCAAGGAGATTGGCGAGCTGCTCGAAGCAGCAGGCGCAGCAACCGAAGAGCAATACGAGACGGCCTTGCATAATCGGGTGCGGCTTGGAGAATGGGAGGGGGAATACAGTCTGGTGCAAATCGAGTTGACCGCCGGACAATCTCCCGAGCGCTTGGCGCAGCTGGAAGCATTATGGACGACATGCGACGAGCTGGTGCTGGAGCAGTGCCTTCGCGAGGCCGAAATTGAAGCTGCCCGACTATCGGAGCTGCAGCAGTCTTGGCTGGAGCGCAGAGGACGCGTCAAGCAGGCGATGGAGCACTTGACCAGCGCGGAGAAGCGCGGCGAGCTGCTGTCGAAGCGCTCCATGGCAGTCTCTGCTCTGGAGGCGGATTCCAGCCGATACGCCGTATTGTCCGTTAGCCGAGCGCTCATTCGAGCGACGCGCAAGAAGTTCGAGGAGGAAAGGCAGCCTTCCGTGCTCCGCCACGCTACGGCCTATATGCGGCTTTTGTCGGAGGGGAGGTATGTGCGCGTTCATGCCGGCGGTCCCGAAGCGGGCATAGGCATAGAGCGGGCGGACGGCATCGCCAAGGACAGCGGCCTGCTTAGCAGGGGAACGGCGGAGCAGCTGTATTTGTCGATGAGGCTTGCGCTTGCCCGGGAAGCGACGGGAACCGTCAAGCTGCCCATGCTGCTCGACGATCTGTTCGTCAACTTCGATCGCGCCAGATTGCATGCCGCTTCCGCGCTGATGAACGAAATCGCTTCGGAACGTCAGATCATTTTGTTTACCTGCCACGAGCATGTGCGGGATGCGCTGCTTGCCGGCTGCAGAGCCGCCGTGACCGTCGATATGACTCCGCAGCAGGCGACGGCATTCCATTCCGTCAAGAATTCCGGAACGTTACCCGACGGCGGATCATAAGAATGAGCCAGCCGAGACTAATAAGACCGAAGAGCGGATACAGCGTGGAGAGCAGCGGCCCGAACCCGATCTGACTGGCCAAATAACAAACCAGCAGTACCGCGACCGTCAGCCATTCTCTTGACCAGCTCGTGCGCTCCTTAAGCTGCAAGGTCAGGCCGTAGATGTTGGCGATAAGCGTCGTGAAAATTTCCGCAAAAATCAGGAACATGTAGATAAACTGTACGTACTGTCCCAGCTGTCTGGCGATGCCGCCCATGGGGATGGCAAATTGCTGGATGCCCGGCATATGCAAGGAGAGAGCAATATGACCGGCGAGCAGCATAAAGCCGATGCCGATGCCGCCCAGCCACGACCCCATGACGATCGTTTTGCGATCGCGAATTTCCGCGCCTAGCGGCACCAGAACGGCTTGGGCAAGCGACAGATTGAAGGCGGTATACAGAAAAGGGGACGCCAGGGCGGCCCATGGGGAGTAGTCGGTGGACAACGTCAGAAATTTGGCGGAGCCCGGCGTGTGGAAGGTGTGGATCATGACGAAAACGGTGAAAAGAAGCATGGTCGGAACGACGATGGCATTGACGGCAAGAATGGACTTCATTCCTTTGCGCAGCAGCAGAAAGCTGCCCGCCATCGTGATCAACAGTCCGGCCTGATACGCTATATTCCAATGCTCATAGAAGATGGTGCCTGCCCCGGCCAGCATGACCGCGGTCACGCCGAGCAAGATGACAAGCATAAAGAGGCTGATCAGCCGCCCGTATTTGTCGCCGAACAGCGCCTTGTTAAGGTCCTCGTAGGAATTGGCGCGAATTTCGCTGGCGATAATCATCATTTTGGTGCCGAGCCAGATAAACAAAACAGTTGCGAACGCGATTGTGATCGTACCCCAATAACCGAATCTTGTGAAAAACTGCAAAATTTCCTGTCCCGTCGCAAAACCCGCCCCAACGATCGTACCCATATAAGTTGACGCAATTTGCAGCACCTTGCTTGTCCTCTTCTGCACCGGCGACCCTCCGATCCAACAGCATTCTCTTAACAGGGTATGTCCAATGAAGAGGCTAAATGACTGCCTGACGGGATTTTCGTCCAAATTACGTCCCGGACAACAAAAAAAGCCGACCGCTTAACTTGCAGCGATCAGCTTCATGGATACAATTTCATTTCTGCCGGGGTCAATATCCAGCTTCAGTCTTGCTTTTTTTGCTTCGTATGTCAGGTGATATTCGGACTGCACTTCCGGCTGGCCGAGCTTTTTGATCGCTTGCTCGGGTTTGTCGCCGATCTTAAGTCCGTTCAAGCCGGTAGCAGCGTCCAGTCCGAACACCTCGACGAAATGGACGGCTCCTTTGCCGCTGAAACCGACCGAAACGCCTTCATATTCATGGACATGAATTTGACTGCTCTCTTCCTCCAGCAAGTAGCTGTCGAGCTCCTTGCCCAGCAGCGTTGTTACGGCGGAGACGCCGTCGCCAATTGCGATGCCATGCAGCGCGGGAACACTTTTGTTCCATTTGGTCTCATTTTGCTGACCCGGATCCGCCGTTCCGCTGTCCTTTTTGGCAGAAGAGGTCTCGGCGGACGAACCGTCGTCCGTACCTGCGAGATTGCCGCTCGGAGCGTCGCTGCCGACCGTTTTCGGATCAGCGTCTTCCAGGTAGGACTTCTGAGGGCCATCCGATGTAACTTCCTCCGCTATCACAACGTTGTCGTCGTTGCCGTTCTGCTGGTCCGGCTTGGCGGATTGGCAGCCTGCAAGCAGCAGCATAAACGCCGTCGCGCAAATCATGAGCTCCTTGCGCCAAGGCTTGTCCATCGTATTCCTTCTCTTCATGTTTCCTACCACCGCCGTTCGTTAATGTCTCTCTATTGTAACGTATTACAGGACTGGAAGGTTGCTGTTTTCTACAAAAAAGGTTTGTAAATGATTCATGTATGACGCCGCCAACTCCAAGCCGGGCTTCTATTTGACAAGATGTTAGGTTGCGCGACGCGCCAATCCTATGGTACGTTATCGAAAAGGGAAAAAAAGCGGAGGTAATGGATGATGGAGAAGCTTAAGACACGCATATTGCAAGAATCGTCGGTAGTGTCGAGCGACGTGCTGCGGATGGACGCGATCATTAATCATATGGTAGACCCGGAGCTTACGATGGAGATGGGCCGCGAATTCGCGGCGCGGTTTGCAGAGCAGTCGATTACGAAGGTCGTTACGGTGGAGTCATCCGGCATTCCGGCCGCTTTTACAACGGCGTACGTCCTTGGCGTGCCGCTCGTGTTCGCCAGGCGCAAGAAGACGCTCATCGCGGATCCGGACGCTTATTGCGAGCGGGTCCCGTCGTTCACCAAGGGAATGGTTACCGATATTATGGTATCCAAGCAGTTTCTAACGAGCGACGATCGGGTATTATTTATCGACGATATTATCGCTAATGGCGATGCGGCCAGAGGTTTGATCAAAATAATCGAACGTTCCGGAGCGGCCTTGGTCGGCATGGGAGTCGTAGTCGAGAAATCCTTCCAGGCCGGCGGCCGCACGCTTCGCGAAAGCGGCATTCGCGTAGAATCGCTCGTGCGTATTGCATCGCTGGAGGGCGGAGAGATTACTTTTGAGTAAGATGTTCCAGCATGTTCGCTCTTTCCCAGCAGAATGATATGGCTTATAATAAACGTAAGTGATCGAGGGGAGGCACACCATCATGGAAAATCTATCTGCCGAGTTTATGAACGTGAAGTTAAATGACGCCAAGATCCATTTCGAGAGAGCGCTAGACTGCAAGCATACCGAATTCGATGATCTATATCCTTATATGATTGAGCATCCGCAATTTTTCTGGTACAAACGTTACGTCGCATGGTCCGAGCTATTGACGATCGTCAAGCTGTGCGATGAGCTGTCCATCGAGTGGAAGGATCAATTTACCGAGAAGCAATCGGAGTATATCGGCAAAAGAGTTATGTCCTCCCGCGTGCTGGACGAATGGTACGAGACCAACGATTCCAAAGAGCATGTAGGCTAAGAGACAGGTTACACTCATAAATGCACCATGGATGAGGTAGACCTCAATGATTTGCGCAAGCTGTCATTGGGGTCTTTGTCCGATTAACGGGCGATAGATTGCCGTCAAGTTGTCACTATACATAGGAGGTGCGGGAAAGCGATGATTTCGGAGGAACAGCTGGATGCGTTTCGGCATTCGGGAGAGACAGTCAGAATTGTGCGGGACGATCTGGAGAGCAACGATGTGGCGGGCATTGTCGTCGCCTGGGATGACGTCTCCGTCATGATCCGCAAACCAAGCAGAAGAGTGGTCAAGCTGAGCAGAGGTTATCTGTACCAGCCTGCATCCGAGGAGCGAAGATCTCCGCTGGAATAATAGAAAATCACAACAAACTATGAGGAGTGATTCCATGAATTGTCCAGTATGCGATGATGTGCGAATGAAGGAAGTGCAGAAGGAGGATGTGCTCATCGACGTCTGTCCGGCATGCAAGGGCGTATGGCTGGATCGCGGCGAGCTGGAGAAGCTGCTGCAGGGCGTCCGCGAGGTGCGCGACGACTACGAGCGGATGGAGCAGGAAATCCAGAACACGGGTTATGGTGGCGTACAGGCGCCGCCAAATGTAGATCAGGGTCAAGCCGGAGCATTCGGCAACAGTCCTGGCGGACAAGCCGGTTATAGCGGCGCGCCTGCTCCTGGCGCAGGCGGGACAAGTCCGGGCTACGGGTCAGCTCCGGGTTACGATGGGACGGGGCGAGGCGGCTACCAGCCGCCGCCTCCGCAAGGCGGCAATCCCGGTTATCAGCAGCCTCATTCGCAAGGCGGCAATCCAGGCTACCAACAGCCTCCGGGCCAATACGGCCAGCCTGGTTACGGTCAGCCAGGTTATGGTTCTGCCCCTGGACAGGGTTATGGATACGGACAGGGGAACAGCAAGTACGGCTACGATAAGTACGGTCGTCCGTACAAAAAGAAAAAAACGATGCTGGACGTTTTCGGCGATTTGTTCGACTAATTGAGCTGAAGCTGTATTGGGGTCGAATAAAGGATGAACCATCTGCCGGAATCAAAAAAACCTCTTAAATCTGTGTAATCGGATTTAAGAGGTTTTTTGGCGATTGTGGGCCGAGCAGGGCTGGCTGCAAACCACCGGACGTAGGCTCTATAGTAATTTCGCGTGCTGCAGCCTGAAAAAATCGGGTTCCAGAGAGCAGTTGGGTCACTTTGGTTGCAATAACCCGAGAAAGTCTGGTTATTGAGTCTGGCGGAGTAACTTTGGTTGCAATAGCCCGAGAAAGTCGGGTTATTGAGCCAGGCGGAGCAGGCTTGGTTGCAATAACCCGAGAAAGTCTGGTTATTGAGTCTGGCGGAGTAACTTTGGTTGCAATAGCCCGAGAAAGTCGGGTTATTGAGTCTGGCGGAGTAACTTTGGTTGCAATAGCCCGGAAAAATCGGGTTCCAGGACCCGCTGGAGGGATTGTGATGACTTAAGCCTCCATCAAAGTTCAAATTAAGATTTTTGACACAAAAAAAAGTTCGAAAATTGCTCCAAGAGCCAATTCGCGAACTTGTTGATATAAAGGTTGGTGCGGTCGAGAGGACTCGAACCTCCACGGCT